>CAYTFF010000092.1:3918-5047 GCA_964437045.1 uncultured Dehalococcoidia bacterium | reverse complement strand
ATTATAATTCTCCATATGCTCAGTAACATTTAGAATGAGACTATTAAGTTCGGAGATAATCCATCGATCTAGCTCCGACAAAACCTTTGGATTTTTGGAAACTTCTGGATGGAATTTATCGATGTTTGCATAAGTAACAAAGAAGGAATAGGTGTTCCAAAGGGTCAGCATAAACTGTCTTACTGCCTCACCAACTAAAGACTGAGAAAATCTTCTTGAATTACCAGGTGGTGCCGCAGTATATAAGTACCAACGCAAGGCATCAGCGCCATGTTTTTCTATAACAGACCAAGGTTTTATAACATTACCTTTAGACTTGCTCATCTTTTCGCCTTTGCCATCCTGAATTAGGCCAAGGCAGATTACATTCCTATAACTAGGTGCACTTATTTTCTTCTTAGTAACTGTCTCTAACAATGTTGCAAGCGCATGTAGACTATAAAACCATCCACGTGTTTGGTCCACTGCCTCACAAATATAGTCAGCTGGAAAACGGCCATCTTCCAGTATGCTCCCATTTTCATTAGGATAATGCCATTGCGCGAAAGGCATAGCCCCTGAGTCAAACCAAGCATCAAGAACTTCTGGCACCCTTTTCATTTTTGAACCACATTGACTACACTCCAAAATTATCTTATCTATGTAAGGACGATGAAGATCTTGAACTGCTTCTTCAGCGGACAATCCTAAGTTTTCCAAATCCTTTGAATTTTGCATCTCTTTAATCTCAGCAATAGATCCAATACAATGCTCATTTCCACAATCGTCGCATCGCCAAATGGGAATTGGAGTTCCCCAGAATCTCTCTCTTGAAATTGCCCAGTCAACATTATTCTGTAGCCATTCACCAAAACGCCCATCTTTAATATGCCCCGGGTACCAGTTAATCTCCTCATTTGCTGATATGAGGCGCTCTTTTACAGCAGTTGTCCTTATGTACCAAGAGCTTTTAGCATAATATAAAAGAGGGGTATTACAACGCCAACAAAATGGGTAGGTATGTAAAGTTGTCTCGTCACGATACAAATATCCGCGTTCTCTAAGATTCCGACGTATATCCTTATCTGCATCTTTCACAAATTTTCCTGACCAAGGATATTTGCCAATAAACTTACCCTGAAGATCAACA
>CAYTFF010000092.1:0-3908 GCA_964437045.1 uncultured Dehalococcoidia bacterium | reverse complement strand
ACAGGTTGTATAAAAAATAAACCTGTTTCCTCACCAGCAGAGTAGTCATCTCCGCCAAAAGCTGGGGCTACATGAAGGACTCCAGTACCTTCATTTACTGACACAAAATGTTGACCAATAACCCCATATAGAAGGGGGTTAATTAAACTTTCTGCAGAAATCGACTTGGCTAATGCTCCTTTACCTAATCTCCAAATTTTATCCTTCGCAATTGGGCCAAGGCTATCTACGTGTGTCGCTTCATTTTCGAAAACGTCATAAAGAGGCTGATACGCTAACCCAACCAATTCATTACCACCAAATCGATTAATTACTTTATACTCATTTTTAATTGCCTGGTTAATTGTACCTTCAGCTAAAATTAGCCTTTCAGCCTTTTGATTATGACCAATATGTTCAATTAAAAGATAATCTTCTTCAGAGTTTACTGCGAGAGCTGTATTAGAAGGCAACGTCCATGGTGTGGTAGTCCAAACCAATAAATAAGTGTCCACAGAGTTTTCCTTTTTAGGAAACAATGCATCATATGAATTTGGTTTATCCCCTTGGCACCAGTTATCATTTCCCCCTATATTCATGCTAGAACTAGGCCACCAGCCAGGGAAAATTTTAAATTTAACATATACTGATGGATCTTGGGTATTTTCCTTATATCCAAGTGCTACTTCGTGAGAACTTAAAGAGGTAACACATCTAGGACAATGAGGAGTAACTTTAAAATTCTTGAATAGCAATCTCTGTTTCTCTTGTTTGTTCGATTCAATATTAAATTCCCAAAGTTGTTTTAAAATCCACCAGCCTGTCTCTATATAATCATTATTTAATGTGGCATATGCTGACTCCATATCTACCCAAAACCCTATTCGATCAGTAAGTTCTTCCCATTCCTTAACATACCGAAATACACTTTGCCGACATCTTTTATTGAATTCCTCAACACCAAATTTTTCTATTGCTTGTTTATTATCTAATCCAAGCTCTTTTTCAACCTCAAGCTCAACAGGTAAGCCATGCGTATCCCATCCGCCTTTTCTAAGAGCACGAAATCCCTTCATCGTCTTGTACCTTGGAATACAATCTTTGAATACTCGAGCCAGCACATGATGTATACCAGGGCTTCCATTTGCTGTAGGTGGTCCTTCATACATCATAAAAAGGGGACTATCAATACGTTCTGATTCAGTCTTGTGAAAAATATCCCGTTCACGCCAAAATTTAAGAATATTCTCTTCCAACTTAGGAAAATTTACGCCCCTAAGAACCTCATTAAATGGCAATTTATTCTTATTCCCTCTCATAAATTTATCTTTATCTATTTTCTAATCTTTTGTATAAATAATTTAGATTGTTATATTCCTATTCAATTGATTATGTTTCTCTTCTGTAATAAGATTCATGACTCGAATAACTGTTTGATCTAGCATTTCATTGTGATTGACCACAACATAATCAAACCATTCTTTATCTTTCATTTCTTGCCTAGCAGTTTCTATACGTAACCCCAAATCAGATTTTGATTCCGTCATTCTATCTCTTAAGCGATTGGCCAGATCATCCATTGTTGGAGGTGCTAAAAATACCAATAAAGCCCCAGGAACTTTGGCTTGTATAGTTTTAGCCCCTTGAACATCGGTTTTCAAAATCACATCCTTTCCCTTTTCAAGAAAACTTCTTATTTGACCAAGAGGTACTCCATAATAATTACCATAAACTTGTGCCCATTCCAATAATTCTTTCTTCCGAATCATTTCCAGAAATTTGGTTTTTGAAATAAATAAATAATCCTCACCATTGATTTCATCTGGTCGCTTTGCTCTAGTAGTAGTGGTTATAACAAACTCATATTCAGTATTCATTGCCTTCATTTTATTTAGAAGTGCATCTTTGCCAACACCTGACGGACCAGAGATAACTACTAACATAGGAGCTATTTTATTAAGCGATTTACTCATAATTTTTAATCAAATCTCGAATGTCATTCCAAAAATTAGGGTAAGACACCTGCGCTGCTTCCGCATCTTCTACGATTGTTTCATCTTGTGCCAGAAGCCCAGCTATACCTAAACTCATGGCTAATCTGTGATCACCATGGCTACGACAAACAGAACCATTTAAATGTCCTTTACCTTTGATTATTAATCCATCGTCCAGCTCTTTTATTTCAGCTCCTAACTCAGATAGTTCAGAAACGAGAGTATTAATCCTATCTGTCTCTTTTACCCTGAGCTCTTTCGCATCCTTAATTATAGTATCTCCATTAGCGAAGCACGCAGCTACTGCTAGTATCGGAATTTCATCAATTAGGCGTGGAATCATCTCTCCGCTAACTTCTACACCTTCCAATGAACTACTTTTAGCTATAACATCTGCAACTGGTTCACCTGATTCTTCCCTAATATTTTCCATTACAATATTTGCGCCCATATTTTTTAGGGTATCCAGTATCCCTGTGCGTGTAGGGTTTATACCTACACCACTAACTCTAATTTCTGCATTAGGATGACAAATTCCTAAGACTATCCAGAACGCTGCAGCACTTATATCCCCAGGAACACGAATGTCAACTGGGGAAAGCTCCGATTGCTCCATCGATATGACTGTATCATTACCATTAATTACTGCCCCCATCGCTTTTAGCAGCCGCTCAGTATGGTCTCTAGATTGAAAAGGTTCCCTTACAATAGTTTTCCCATTGGCAAATATACCTGCGATTAAAATTGCCGATTTAACTTGTGCACTAGCAACTTTAGAGATATGGTCAATTCCAGAAAGTTCACCTCCAACAATAACCAGAGGTGGCTTGGAGTTACTGTCACGAGCAATTACCTTCGCTCCCATCCTCTTTAGTGGCTCAATGATACGCCCCATAGGTCTTGAACGTAACGATTTGTCGCCGGTAAGAACGCTAAAAAACGACTGAGATGCTAGTAAGCCAGCCAGAAGCCTCATAGTAGTGCCACTATTACCAGTATTCAGAACATTACTAGGTTCATTTAACGTTTTTGAGCCAGTGCCGGTCAACCTGATTATTAGCTCTCCATTATTATTAAATGATTTTTCTACTTTGGCCCCTAATTCCCGAATACATCTGATCGTAGAATTAACATCAGTTCCAACTGAAACATTTTCTATTAGTACTTTCCCATGTGTGATCCCATTAAATATTAACGCCCTATGGGAGATTGACTTATCTCCAGGAGGTCTTACAGTGCCTCGGATTATAGATTGGGTAACTAGTCTTTCTCTCATAATTCTATCTTTTTTGTTGCTTTCGGAAATACTTTAATGGATCTCGTTTTGTCCTCTCAATAATTTCACGCCTACGACCCGCAAACCTATCTCCCATTAGAAAAGTGGTTGCACTATCTGCCAAGGATGGCACGGCGTTAGACTTAAGGGTGTCTTTTCTCTTTGGGACTCCAGCGAGCCAACGACCCCTTGCCTCCCATGCCTTTATAAAAATCTCTATAATACTATCGCTGTTATTGTCCTTTATTTTGGTCCTTAATTCATACAATTCCTTGATAGATTCATCTATCCAATAAATTATTTCCTCCGAATTAGTAAGGCATATATCTCTACTCATCTCAGGATCGCCAGAAGCTAAACGACTAATATCTCTATATCCAGAAGATGTTAACATGGCAATTTCATCCCAAGATTGGCTACTATTGGTAGCGTTAACAAGTATAGTAGAAAGTATAAATGGAAGATGGCTAGCTGCTGCCGCAAAGCTATCATGTTCTTTGGCATCCAAAAAGAATGGAATAGCACCTAAAGTTTCTGCAAGTGATACAATGGTTTTGACTGAATCACCACTAGCATCCGGGCTAGGGATTATACAGTAACTAGCCTGCTCAAATAATGTGATTTCAGCCGCATCGGGGCCACTAATTTCTTTACCAG
Organism: uncultured Dehalococcoidia bacterium; assembly: GCA_964437045.1. Lineage (GTDB taxonomy): Bacteria > Chloroflexota > Dehalococcoidia > Lucifugimonadales > CAYTFF01 > CAYTFF01. Next base: position 2 of record CAYTFF010000092.1, on the reverse strand, counting down.
CC
>CAYTFF010000091.1:4777-5088 GCA_964437045.1 uncultured Dehalococcoidia bacterium | reverse complement strand
AATCTCGTTTTCTTCCAAATTTCCGTATTCCTAGAGCTTTGGCTTCTTTTGGCGAGACAGAATAGTACTCACAAACATCTTCATACCAGTTATTGTGTTTTATTAGCTTAATTAAATTGACTGATAAGATAGCAATAATAGATTTTATTATATGATTAACTTTCAATCATGCTCCAATCAAGAATCTCATCTTCATCCAAATCCTGGTTAACAGTTGCACCAATAAGAGATTTAAAAAACTTGGGTGATATTCCAACAGGAAAATCCCCACTCTTCATAAAATACAGAAAAAATAAAATCAGTGTGGTGTG
>CAYTFF010000091.1:2850-4767 GCA_964437045.1 uncultured Dehalococcoidia bacterium | reverse complement strand
CATCTTCACCTAAATCCTGATTAATAGTTGCACCAATCAGAGATTTGAAAAATTTGGGGGGAATGCCAGTGCCGGGTCTTTTAAAGGCAATATGGTCATCTGAAATAATTGTTCCTTTGGTCAATTGTTTTGTTGACACAATGCTTCGGCGAGCATAGTTCCTTGCTCTTTTCTCACTTTCACCAACAGTTTTATATTGGCTCCCTAGCATTTCTTCACAAAGTCTGATTTGTCTTATCATTGCGTTTAATTCTTGAGGATCAACTGACAACCAGTGGTCTGCGCTCTTCCCAAGAGTTTTGTCTACGGTATAGTGTTTTTCAAAAAGTATAGCTCCTAATGCCCTAGCAAAGGCAGGTGTATGTATACCTAATGTATGATCAGACAAACCAATCGGATAATTTGGGAATTCCTTTTGGAGATGTTTTATAGCATTAAGCTGAATATCTTTTGCTTCTGTTGGATAACAAAGATTGCAGTGCAAAATCACAATCTCAAAATTCCCTGAATTTTCGATTACGCTAACAGCTTCTTGTATTTCTTCAATAGTGCTACCACCAGTAGACAGTAGCATTGTTTTCCTTTTATGAGCTACATATTCCAAAAATGGAAGGTTTGTTATATCACAGGAGGCAATTTTAAAGGCTGGGACATCTAATTTTTCTAAATAATCTGCGGCTTCTTCATCAAATGGTGTAGAAAGGTATTCAATATTATATTTTACACACAGGCTCTTGAGTTTTTTATGTTCCTCGTATCCGAAAGAATCCAGCAGTGAATAAGAATCAAACTGAGAACCTTCGGTATCTATTTCACCTTCCCAATCCCAGAATCTAGGTGCATTTTTTGTGGTTAAATTGGCAGCTTTATAACTCTGAAACTTAATAGAGTTAGCTCCAGCTAATGAAGCTTCCTTTATAAGTCTTTCACCTAGTTCAAGAGAACCTAAATGGTTAACTCCTGCTTCTGCTATTACATATGCCTGATTTGTATTAGTAAGCTGGTCCCAAAACTTTGTCAATGTTTTTCCCTTATCTCTTTTTGAATTTGTTCTCTTTCTTCAATTTTCGTGCTCAGACTGTTATTTCTTTTGAAATATCTATAGTAAGGTAAACGAAGGTGATATCCATTGAAATTCTTAATGTATCTTAATACTAAGTCGTAGTCTTCGCTATTTCGTAATTTAGGGTTGTAGAGTCCAATTGATTCAAGATAAAATTTCCTAAACATGACACCTGCTCCATGATTAAGTAGCTTTTCTAATGTATTAATATCTTGTTTGCGCTCACCTTCTTCATTGACCAGTATATGGTCACAATAAACGAACCCTATATCTTCATTCCAATCTAAAACTTGCGACATTACAAAAAGACTATTTTTATTAATAAAGTCGTCTCCATCTACTCTTATAATATAATCGCCTTTTGATTTTTTAATTCCTAAATTTGAGGCTTCTGCTACTCCTACATTCTCATTTAACCAAATAGGTTCAATAAAATCCTTAAATTCGCTGATAACATTTTTGCTGCCGTCTTTACTAGCATCATCCACTACAATAACTTCATATTTTTCTTCATCAATAGTTTGATTAAGACAACTTCTAATTGCTCTACCTATGTATTCCTCTAAATTGTGACAAGTAATAATTACACTTATCTTCATACTTAGATCAACTTTTCTCTGTTTTTCATCCATGGTACACCGTCATACAATTCTCAGCACCATATTTCTCAACTATTTTGTCAAATATTTGCCTAGGTATTCCAGTAGATCCAGTTTTTGTATAGTCCACAGCATAAGCATATATTAAATCAAAACTGTTAAATTTGAGTTGAAACTGATCTATATTTCTTACGTCCCCTTGAATTAGTTGATAGTCAATATCAGGGCAAAATTCTTGAATGAATTTGTGGGCGG
>CAYTFF010000091.1:0-2840 GCA_964437045.1 uncultured Dehalococcoidia bacterium | reverse complement strand
GGGCGGCATTTAGATAATCTTCTCCAATTGGGTTCTTAAGGAGAGACCGCAAGGCTTTCCTGGGTCTAATCTCAAATATAGCATTGATGAATCTTTCCATTCTTGTTAGTCCACCATGCTGGATAAGAATTCTATTATCAAATAAATCTATGCCAACAAATTTTGTAAAACCAAATTCCCTTAGTATTGGCCAATACATACCAAATCCACACCCAAGATCTAAAGATCTTAGCTTCTCTTTTTTATATAGATTTGGTGTTTTAATGAATTTAGCGAAGTCTTCATTAGTATTGATAAATTTATTCCAGCGTTCGCTTAGTGGAACATTCATTTGCCATTGCCACAATGTTTTGCCAGTGCTTTTATATTGTTCTTGTAATTCCTTTAAAAATCGACTCTCTTCATTCTGAAGGGAATTCAAAAACTCTTGGTTGAGCCCTTTTTGCCACCTCTTTTTTGATAAAGCCATATTTTTTATTGCTCCCAGAGCATTTTAATCTCATTGATGTCTTTTTCAGTATGTACATCTATGTAATTAGTAAATACAACGCCCTTATATACACTTAATGCTTTTTGATAAACGCATTGACGTAATAGTACATGTATCGCTGCATCTTCTATGCCATCCCCATTCACACTAAAGATCTCCCATAGTTTGTAAGCCTTAAGTTTTTCAATAGACTCGTCTATCTTATCTCCTTTAATCTGTGGGGAATTTGCCTGCACTCTTACCATTAAATCATAGTTTATCCCATGTTCTTTTAGATAGTCACTAGCGTGGATAAGGACATCCTGAGTCCAAATATGATCTTGGCTAAGATAATTAGGGCGTGGTATAACATTTACACCAATTTTAGAGGCAACTTTTTGTATCTCAGAATCTTCACTTGAGACATAAATATTCTCATAGTTCAAATACCTGCTTTCCAGGCATCCTTCAATTGCCCACTGCAAAAGTGATTTCCCAAATAATGGGTAAAGGTTTTTATTTGGCAATCGCTTACTTCCTCCACGTGCTGGAATCAAACATATGATTTTAAGGGATTCAGTTTCGTTGTTTTTCATATTTTTATCAATTTAAGAGCTTTATTTCCGCTTATGGATGTACAAGCAATACCAATTTCCTGATAGGAATCTTTGATGTTTATTATGAATTTATTGTTCTCTAAAATTGCATTTAAGGGTAGTATACGTCCAGATTTCTCCTTAACCGCGACAAAAGGACTCTTTTGGTAGATTGGATCTGAAAAATTGCATACCAATTGTTTTTCAGAGAAACTTATAGATATTCTAACTTGTTTTCTCTCTATATTATCAGCTATTTGAATTGCATCGACCGGATTGATAGTTTTCCAGGGAACTTTATATTTGGCAGATGAAGTCTTTATTAAATCTAATGCATAGTATGTTTCTTCACGCATGTCTCTATGATCATGGCTAAAGTATGACAGAATTATAGGGCGGTTAGTTGTTAGGGCGTTCCTGAAACACTCATCTACTTCCCATTGTTGAAGAAGATGGAATCGTGATTTTAAGTCCACACATTTTACGATATATCGGCGCATGTCTCCTGGTTTAAGCAATGCATATTTTGATGGGTGATAAAAGCCCCAATGGTCGGGTGCTCCATGCCAGTTAAAATCAAATATATTATCGGTTGGGAATGATTTGTATGACACGCGATTTGAATAGTCGATCATAAGGTTTTCCTCTAACCAAACTGAAACATTATTGTCTTCAATTGTTCCTCCTGCTCTAAATGCTTCAGGGAAATCACGACGATCTATTAATCTATTAGCTAAAATGTTTAAATGTTCGTTACTTGATAGCCAATCGTTGCTCCAATGATCTCCAATGCCAGAGCTTGGTACATGATGGTCGTGCCAATAAAAGCCGTCTGGTGATGTGTTTAAAGATTTTATGTTGTCATATGTGTCGTTGTATTTTTGGATTCGATTTTTTGGGTTGGTCTTGAATCCTGTAAAATCCATTATGAACCAGTTATAACTATATGGTTCACCAAATGAATCAGTATAGTTCTTGCGGAAATCTTCACAGGTTATTTCATTTAAGGAATACAATATATCATCCCAATTATCCATAAATTCCTTTGTTCCATCTGGGTTTTTCCGTACATCGCCGCCAATAGGTCCTTCGGAGTCTACACAGTGAACAACAAGAACAACCGGTATATTGTAAAGTTTATTATTTGTTAAGGATCCAACCATATTTGACCATTCCATATTTAAGACCATTTTGAATAAACCAATTATATAACCTAGACAACAGGTCAACTCTAAAATTTATAAATTCCTCTAATGATTCTGAAGTACATTTTACAGAGCCATAAAGTGATATGAATTCCCTGATTTGAATTGAGAATCCGTTATGTAGATGTGAAATGTATTTGAGGTATTGTAACAATAGAGGGAAATTATTTGAGAATTTGTAATATGTAGAAAATTGAACTTCACCAGTTATATCTCCATCAAATAGTTGAATATTTGACTGGAATTTTGACCAGGCTTCAAAAGCAGCACCTAAAAATTGTCTAGACAATAATTGCAAATCTATGTTTAAAAAATTCCCCATCACATAATTTATGTCGGGTCTTTCGAAACTAAGGTTTAGATAATCCTCAACGTCAATAATGCTTTTATTTATAGATTTTAAGACCATAAGCAATTTTCTAACATCATATTTTTTGCCATTCATAAGATATTGTAATAACAAGATTCGTTCAGGTAACCATTCCATTATTTGGATTAAATTGAAATCCTTGTAGGAATTATTTTTAACTGTAATTTTTGATCCACTTAACTGTTTCAATGGAAATTTAT
>CAYTFF010000090.1:0-5130 GCA_964437045.1 uncultured Dehalococcoidia bacterium | reverse complement strand
GAATGCATAGCTGCATTGAAGAAAGCCTGTAGCCTAACGTTTCAGACTCCTAATAGCTAAATAAATAAAAGGGAGTTTTTATAATGACAACCGGACGATTTCGTTTAGGACCAGATGCCTTCACTATTTCAGGCCTAGTTGATTAGCCAGGTAGTTGGGGTGTCCTGGGGTTTTTGATAGGTCTTAGCTTGGGAGTTTCTACGATAGGTGGACTGCTTCTTAGTTTGGGCTTTGGAGCTTATGCTACATATATGATCCGTTGTGATTTAGGAGAAAGAGAAGGGTTGATATTTTCTTCAGGTCCTACCTTAATGATGTCGTGGATATTGGGATTCTTAATCAGAGGATTCATTTTCTAACTCTAGAAATGAAAAATATATATGTGAACAAAATCACGATCAAATTCTGAATTTTTGTAATAAATTATAAATAAAGGAGCTAGAAATGGCTAAGGAAATGATTCACCCAGATAATGTTTATGTTGCCCCTAATCACATTTTAGCCTGTAAGGTAGGAAAGACAGTGTACATTGGCGGCCATGGTGCAACAGCACCTGACGGGACATTAGTAGGAAAGGATAATATTGAAGCCCAGGCGACTCAAGCCTTCACCAACCTAAGTAATATACTAAAGGCTTCAGGTGCTAGTTTAGGAGATATAGTAAAGCTCAATATATACCTTACTGCCCAGGAGCATCTAAGTACGATGATAGGAGTACGCACGAAATTTTTTGCCGAACAAAATGCTCCTCTTCCACCTGGAAGAACTACAGTGATAGTAAAGTCGCTTGGGAATCCAGATTCTTTAATAGAGGTAGAAGGCATAGCAGAGATTGATTAATCTATAAATTGTCTATAGGTTACGATTAAAAGATTACGAGTTGTAAACCAAGTGAATCTTTCTTGACACAATTATGATAGGATATTAGACTCCCGTGTGGAAAATAAATTATAAATTAAAATTCTAGGAGGATAGATATGGGATGTTATATGTTTACAGGTAAGAATAATGCGAAGTCATGGGATGGCCGCATTTATAATCCAGACACTGGCAGAGGTGCCAAGCTACAAGCGCTTTTTAAAGGATTCGAGATGGAGGTTATTGCCGACTATTTCACCAGTGGTGGCACCGATTTTCTTTTGATAGCAGATATGCGAAATAAGATTGATGCTCATGCGTTTGGTAGAGCTATGATGGCTTGTGGAATGCTCACTGAAGACCCAATCATAACGGAGCTTTTAACACTTGATGAATATGCTCAAATGTTAAAGAGAGCCTCAGAGTTTACCTATCCGGTTCCTTGGGCTGAATCTAAAGTTGGAGTAGATTTCGTCCCATAATCTATTAAACTAATATTAATCTAGGAAATCAGGAACCCTCCATATTTGTTGGAGGGTTCCTAATTATTTATAGTATCTTTCACTATATTTCAAAACCTCGTTTTATGAACTCTTGCTGCATAAGGTGTCATCTGATACCTTGATACTCAGAAAGCCTTGAGGTTATTAATCTTGTCTTCATCCTCCAATGTAAACGCATCAATTTTCATAACATGTCTGGTTGATCAACTCTATCCTGAAGTAGGTCAAAGCATGGTTAATATTCTGAGGAAGCTAGGTGTGAACTTGGATTTCCCAGAGGAACAGACATGTTGCGGACAGCCTGCCTTTAACTCCGGTTATCATAAAGAAGCTAAAGATATGGCAAGGCGTTATATGAAAATATTTAAAGGAAACGATTATATTATTGTTCCTTCTGGATCTTGTGGGGCTATGATAAGAGTATTCTATAATCAACTTTTCCAAGATGAACCAGATGTATTAAGTGAATTAGAAGGGCTTAGCGCAAGATTATTTGAATTTTCTGAGTTTTTGGTGCAGGTTTTGGGGATAACTGATGTGGGTGGGAAATTAAAGGGGGATGTAACCTACCATGATTGTTGTCACTTAAAACGTGAATTAGGAATTAGTTCTCAGCCAAGGGATCTTATTAAAGGCGTAAAAGAGATTAATTTCGTGGAATTAGATCAATCAGATGTCTGTTGTGGATTTGGCGGTACATTTGCAATCAAATATCCGGATATATCTGGGGCTATTTTAGAGCAGAAGATTAGAAATATAAAGAGTAGCGGAGCAGATATTCTTGTGGCTAACGATACAAGTTGTCTAATGCATATGAGGGGATCTTTCAGTAGACTTGGTGTAGATATAGAGGCTATGCATATAGCTCAGTTCCTAGATAAGGCAATGGAGGATTAGGTGAGTATACAAGTCAAGCATTTCAAAAAAAATGCAACTAAAGCTATCAAAAATCCTCAAATTCAAACTAATCTTAAGCGTTTATATAGTCATTTTCACTTGGCGAGAGAAGACGCGGTGAAGGCAACTCATAATTGGGAGGATCTTAGAAATCAGGCACGGGAAATTAAAGAACATGTAATCAATCATTTGGATTATTATCTTGAGGTTTTGGAAGAGAACGTAAAAAGACATGGAGGAAAGGTATATTTCGCTAAAGATGCAAATGCAGCCAATGAATATATATTAAATATAGCCCGAGAAAACGATGTCAAACTTGTAACCAAAAGCAAGTCTATGGTATCAGAAGAAATGAACCTTAACCATGTATTTGCCAAGGCGGGTATTGAATCGGTCGAAACTGATCTTGGTGAATATATTATTCAGTTAGCTGATGAGACCCCGTTTCACATTGTGGCTCCCGCAATACATAAGTCCAAGGAAGAAGTTTCAGAACTTTTTGTAACCAAGGCACATACCCCAAAGTATGAATCCATTCCGGAACTTACTGAAGCTGCCAGAGGGCTATTAAGAGAAAAATTCGCTAAGGCGGATATGGGCATAACAGGAGCCAACTTTGCAGTAGCTGAGACTGGAACCATAACTTTAGTAACAAATGAGGGCAATGGTCGTATGTGTACTTCAGTACCACGTATACATGTTGCTATTATGGGCATGGAAAAGGTTGTACCAACGTTAGAGGATTTAGGATTATTTCTAAAATTACTGGTTAGGGCAGCGACAGGGCAACCTGTGACTAGCTATTTTACATTTGTAACCGGACCAAAAAGAGATGACGATGAAGATGGCCCAGATGAGTTACACTTAGTTATTCTAGACAATGGTCGCAGTAAATTATTAGCCAATCCAGAATTGAGGGAATCCCTTTATTGCATAAGATGTGGAGCCTGCCTTAATGCTTGCCCAGTATATCGAACGGTAGGTGGGCATGCTTATGGGTGGGTATACCCAGGACCAATTGGCAAGATAATAACTCCTATGTTGACTGGATTAGGGACGGCCTCAGACTTGCCATTTGCTTCTACATTGTGCGGAGCGTGTCATGAGGTTTGTCCAATTAAAATCAATATCCCAAAAATGCTACTTACCCTGCGTAATGAACTAATTGAAGGTAAGACATATCCTGAAGAAAAAAGTAGCCATATCGTTGAGAGTTTCCTATTCAAAGGGTGGAATATAGCAATGAAAACTCCTGTTTTGCTTAACATAGTTAGAAAAATAGGAGTGAAATTACAGCGTCCATGGATAAGGAAAGGCAAAATAAAAAGAATTCCCTTACTGTTCTCGGGATGGACCAAATATCGTGATTTTCCTGTACTATCTAATAAGAGCTTTAGGGAAATCTGGGAAGAGAAGTTGAAAGATAAAAGGAATATGGATTGATTCGCTCTAGTGAGAAAATAGATCGGGATGAATTTCTCCTAAAAGTCAGAGAAGCTCTTGGTAAGAAATCTACTTCAACAGACAAGCCTGCAATCATGAAGTATTTTTCTACTAGTCAAGAAGAGCTACATATTCGTGCCCAGAAAATTAAAGATCGCTGCGAAGCTAATAAAGAAAAACTTGCCATAAAACTTGAAGAACAAGCTATAAAGGCTAAGTGGAATGTAACTAGAGTTGGTTCCATACAGAAAGCATGCCAGTATGTTACCAAGATAATAAATGAGAAGAAGGCAAAATTACTACTATACTCCCATTATCCGATATTAGAGAAAATGGATTTAGATAACTATATGTCTAATACAGATGTTGTTCTAAAGAGAGATTCCCTACCAGACGCATTTGAATTTTCTGAAAAAGAAGTAGCCAAACGCCGGAAAAAGGAAGAAGCTTTTTCTTCAGATATTGGATTAACAGGAGTCGATTATGCTATCGCTGAAACAGGAACCTGTGTCTTGATACCACGGCATGGCATTAGTAGATTTGTTTCTTTAGTACCACCTATACATATAGCTTTTGTAGGATTAGACCAGATAGTAGAAACTGTTGATGATGTATTTACTCTTAGAAGGCTAGAGTTATTTGAAAAAGGAGATATTGGGAGCTATATGAATTTCATTAGTGGTCCCAGTAGAACTGCAGATATAGAACAAACTATCACTATTGGTGTCCATGGACCTAAAGAGGTCCATATGGTAATAGTTGATTAATTAATAAAAATTGGCAAAATTAACTGTTAGAACTAATTACAATTTTCCTAAACCCAAGAAAATAGCTCCTGCCACGGAAAGAAATATTCCAGCAAGGATCTTGAGGCTAAAACTCTCCAATTGCCTATTAATTAAGAATGAAAAAAGCAGTACAAAGAGAATATGTAGGCGTTGTAATGTCGCTACTATAGTAACAGGTGAGATACTTAATGCTACGAACCTAAACAACTGAGCAAAAAAGACTGTGATGGTTGATGCTGAGAACCATAAGAAGGTAGGTTTACTCGTGTTTTTGACAGCAGTTAGATTTGCTGGAATAGATAATAGTAATAACATGATTATCGCAGCAGCTGAATATGATATTAGTCCTCCGAAAATAGCAAGGCCATTATTCTCTAATGCCGTTCTAATAAATAAAGGGCTAGTTCCGTAAGCTAAAGCCCCTAAAGTTCCGAATATATATCCTTCTGCTTGACGAAGGAAAATTGTTTGGCCATTCTTTATTCCTAGTTGAGAGATAATATTTGGGCTAGAGGTATTTTCTGTTTGACCAACTGATTTAGTGTTACCTGAACTTACTTTTTTCCCTCGTTCATAAATTATAGCAGGCCCAATAAATATAAGGATAATGCCAAGTCCCATTAATAAGTTTAATTGCTCTC
>CAYTFF010000089.1:2506-5191 GCA_964437045.1 uncultured Dehalococcoidia bacterium | reverse complement strand
AGTTTACCCCCATGTACAATAACTTTATCCTGTCCATAAGTAATGTCTTGCATAGTTGTTGGTATCCAGACTATTGCCATATTAACCCCCCTTTAATTCTAGAGATTAGTCAGGTTAAAGTTATTAATGGTATCCCTAAGGTCTAACTACATTATAATCCATTTTCTTAAATTCTATTATCGGTTACTATCCTTTTTGGACTAATAACAAGTAATACAGAATTACCTCTACGCGCATTACTATTACTGTAAGCTTTCCCTTTTTCCTTACCTAAATATTTAGCGCTAATAAGGGGCCATTTACTTCTATCTTCCCCTTCAATTATTTCACAAGTACCATCTACAACAACGGATTTGTATGGCATATCATGTATGCAAACACATAAAGTTACTCTTGGATCTCTTTTGATGTTCTTTACTTTCAAAGAACTACTTGAGCACCTACTGTAAAACTTTCCATCTTTGTGAAGGTACCACATAGGTGAAGCATGTGGGGATCCATCTGCCCTTAGTGTTATAAGAGTAGTTACAAGTTTTCTATCAAGAAACTCTTCCATCTCAATTTGGGTCATAACAGCCATATTGTACTCTCCTTAACTCAAAGTTTACCTTAAATTAATTAGTTATGTTATGGTCTAGGAACTCACTAAGGTGGGACGCTGATCCCAAGCTGAAGCTGTTTCATAAGCATGAGCGATATTTAAAATACCTGCTTCATCAAAAGCCTTACCGACTATTTGAAGTCCTATAGGCAAGCCTTCACTTGAAGTGCCACATGGAACAGATATAGAAGGATTCCCACTCACATTAAACAATCTGGTAAATTTTGCTAATGCCCCTAACATAGATTCTTCTATACTATCAACCTTATAAGTAGTTTGACCAAATTTTGGGGCTGTAATTGCGCATGTAGGCGATATTATTGCATCTACCTGATTAAAAGCCTCTTCGAAATATTTATATAAAATAGTCCTTGCTCTCTGAGCTTTAATGTAACTAACGGCACTAATAGAAAATCCTAATTCGTTACGATCTCTAAGCCTAGCACTATATTTTTCAGGAACGCTCTTTAAATACGGTTCGTGAAATGATGCTGATTCAGCTCCAATGATTATGTCTGATATTGCCGTGGCATATAGACTAAATGGTATTGATATTTCTTCTACACTAATACCTAATTCTTGTAAAATCTTTATAGCATCATGAAAGCTTTTTGAAACGTCTGGATCTACTGACATATTGGAAAACTCTTTTAAGGTAGCTATCTTAAGACCCTTAACACTTTTCCCTAATGCTTCCTTATAATCAGGTATGTCAACTTTACGGGTGCCTGGATCTTTTGGGTCTTCACCGGCAATGACTTTCAACATTTCTGCACTATCAGCAACAGTACGTGTCATTTGACCAACATGATCACAGGTCCATCCAAGTGGAACCACGCCATAAATACTTACTAACCCATAAGTAGGCTTAAGTCCTACTATCCCACAAAGAGAGGCTGGTATTCGTATAGATCCTCCGGTATCACTCCCAAGAGCACCCTTTATAAGCCTAGCACTCACTGCTGCACCAGACCCACCACTTGAACCTCCAGGAGATCTTTCTAAGTCCCAAGGGTTACGACATACACCATAGTGAAGGTTCTCATTAGTCGCTCCTCTTGCAAACTCATCCATATTTAGCTTACCTAGGATTATTGCCCCAGCAGTTTTAAACTTTGTAACAACAGTGGCGTCTTCTAATGGAACAAAATCTTTAATAACTTTTGAACCTGCTGTGGTAGGGTGATTTTTGGTATAATACAAGTCCTTTAATCCAATTGGTATTCCATGCAATACGCCTAAATACTCCCCTCCTAAAATTTTTCGCTCCGCATTTTTGGCCTCCATAATCGCTTCATCACCAAAAACGTTAAGGAAGCTATTTAATTTTTGGTCTATATTCTGTATATGGGCTAATTCTGCCTCTACTAGTTCTACAGGTGAAATTACCTTTCTTCTGATGGCGTCAGCTGAATCAACAATAGTCATATCAATTAATTCTTGGAATTTCATTTTTTACACCTGTAAATAATTTTGGTTGTCATTTACTATAAGATGAAGTTACCTGATCAACGTAAAAGTTGAAACAAAAAAAGCAATAGCAAGCGATATAACCAATGCCATACCTATATACATATAAATGGGGCTCATTACTCAGGCATTGTAACAGATGAGCATTCTTCTCAAAACCTTAACTAATCACAACTTAGTATTCAATGGATATGTAGTTCATGAGAATGTAAATTCATAATCAAACCATATAGAAAAAGTACTATAATAAATATAATCTTTGTCCGCATATTAAAATCAAGACCATATTACCAATTATATTGGTTTATAAGCTGAATAATTAACCCTAGTCTTAGTTTCTAAAATTGGGCATAATTTTTTCGGAAATTTCCTGCATCATGCCTGTTTTATCTACAATGGTATATGTAACTGTTGCGAAAGTAGTAGCTCCAATTTCAGCCAATGCCTGGAGCTTTTCGCAAATATCCTGCGGTTTTCCTGCCAAATGTTGAGCTTCTATAATATTCTGAGTAACTCTTCCTGATGATGGGGTATCCAATTTTTCATGTTGATCCTCAGTAAAGACTTCGACCACTCGAACACAATCATCTATTAACCCAGGTCGTTCTTTTTCA
>CAYTFF010000089.1:0-2496 GCA_964437045.1 uncultured Dehalococcoidia bacterium | reverse complement strand
TTTCCTGAGATCTTCTATATCTGGCCCTTTATGTGAAAGTAACTCACAAATTCCTCTAGCACTATTCACTGCATAACCAGCCACTTCTCTCATGGCCTCCTCTCGGTCATCAGCTATATACATCATCCCTCTTGCCCATATATCTATTTTTGCAGGATCTCTACCTGCTTTCATAGCACCTTTCTGGACCTGCTCGACTCGCCATTTCGCAACAACAGGGTCGGCATTACTTGTAAATACAACCCCGTCCGCTATCTCACCTGCCATCTGTAAGGACTTAGGGCCGGCAGCCGCCATATAAACCCTAAGGGGATGTTTTATCCATTCAGAATGCATAGTAGCTCCCGCAATTTCAGCTTCGTTACCAGCGGTATATTCCTTGATAAACTCGACCGCTTCCCTGAATTCTCTAAGGGGTCTGGGTTTCATACCCATACTTCTTAATGCATTACCTCCAGCTCCAATCCCAAGAAAAGTACGGCCACCAGATAGTTCATTAACAGTTGAAGTAGCATTAGCTGAGACTGACGGATGATATGTAAAGGGTTGAGTAACGCCATGTCCTATCTGAATTCTACGTGTATTTAATGCAGCCATAGTCATCATGACATATACATCCCTAGAAATATTCTGCTGGTCTACAAAAGTAACATACTTAAATCCACACTCCTCTGCCACTTTTGCATACATGCCTATTTCGATTCCGGTCTCATTGCGTCCCATTCCAACAGCGAAATCTAGTTTCATTTATCTACCTCTTTATTTAATTTTTTATTATTCTGATTATTTTGTTTACGAGTATAACATTGTACTAGAATTTTGGTTAACTATCCTATAGCTGGGTTGATTTTCAATTATTTATACTTAATAAACAATCTGCTAAAATATAAATGTTAACGGAGTTTTATACAAATGCTACATTACTACACATTATGACTTTACCATTCAAGATAATTTTCAAATTCTTAAAGCGTATATTATATTCCTATCTAAATGAGTTTACTAAACTGAAGAAGCATCGTCATTTACAGGATGGGTCAGCACCCGCTCCTTTTGATGGAGTTGATGGCGGTGGTTTCGGTGGTGATAGCTGATACCTAACCTGATTAATCTTTTTAACTCAAATTACTGGAAATTGCGCTATAGCTTAATTAACTTGAAATATGGGTCATCCCTAATATCATTGAGCCAATTACTGACAAAGAAATAGCTAAAACTATTCTGGGTCCAAAATTTTCAATGTTCCTGTTTAACAGAAATGATATAACATAGGTAAATATCGGAGATGTATATTGCAGAGGGGCTGCAATTGTAACAGGTATAATGCCTAATGCTATAAACCAAAGAAGATGGGCTGTGCAAACGCTAGTACCTGACAATAAGAACCATTTTACTGCGCTTCTATTCAATTTTTGCAAGTTAGCCAAACGCCCTGGCAATATCAGTGACAGAACCAGTACCCCAGCAGCTCCTGTATAAGATACCGCACAAGCCAAAACGCCTGCAGACGTATCTATAAGCACAAACCTAACCATAATTGGAGATATCCCCCATGCTAAAGAGGCTAAAATCCCAAATAAATAGCCTTCGGCTAATCTTATAGGCGGAGGGCCTTGAACATTTGCATCATCTATACTTTCATAATCTAAAGATTTAATGGAATATGTATTAGAATTGCCTAGCAACCCAGATACTTGTCTTAAAATATTTTTTACAATATTTCGAAGGTTTAAATCTAAGTTTCCTTTAAGTTCAATTAATATAGCTGGACCAAGCATTATCAATGTAATGCCTAAGCCTAAAGTAAGAGTAAATTCTTCATCAAGAAAACTTATAGCTACTAAAACACTAATAATGGTTGCCAAAGCCTGCAATGGAGTTGCCCGATTTACACCTAGAGCACTAAAACTCCTAGCAGCACAATAGCGCCCACCAATGTAGTGGACTATACCTGCACAAGCAAGAATCAGATAATTCTGGGAACTTATAGATGAAGCTTCAAAGATTTGTCGTGTAAGTATGGAAGCAACCAAAAGTAACGGAACTCCCATAATAACAGTTACATATACAGCTTGAGACGCGGAAGCAGTCATCAGACCGCGACGAGTAAATGGGCCAACTAAACCAAAGCTAGCCGCTGAAAGGACAGCGAAAACGGCACCTATCATGTTATTCCTAATAAAAGGTTTGGATTTTTACTAGTTGTTAAAAACTTGGTCATTAGCACATTCTATCAGAAGTAATTTGGTACTTTAACAAAACAGCTCAATAAATTTTTGATTTTGTAAAGACTGGATATATCGTAAATAATTTTTCTTTAACAACTGTTCTCAAGACGTTCAGATATTCATTGGATGGCTCTGATGTAGTAGGTATTTTTTCTTCCCATGAAGGCAAAAATTCCATGTTATCTAATAGGTCATTCAAGAAATATCCAGAGTTAATACTCTTTATTTTCCATTTTGGTGTATTCTTGGTTAAGGTGAATATTCCCTT
>CAYTFF010000088.1:3958-5211 GCA_964437045.1 uncultured Dehalococcoidia bacterium | reverse complement strand
AGACGAGCATGACTTAGGATCATGTGCCGAAAGGCGTAGGAGTTCGAGTCTCCTCTTCCCCACTTGTCGCCTTTCACTAAATTTAGAATGGGGGGAATTAATTTGGCATCCCTATTATCGGTAAAAAACTTAAAAACTCAATTCCGGACTCATGATGGCATTGTTAAGGCAGTCGACGATATTAGCTATGACGTTGAACCAGGTGAAACACTTGGTTTAGTCGGAGAAAGCGGTTGCGGTAAAAGTGTCAGCGCGATGAGTTTAATGCGGTTAGTTCAAGACCCGCCCGGCAAAATAGTTGCTGGCAAAATTATTTTTGAGGGTCAGGACGTCCTTGAATTATCTGAACGTGAGATGCGCGGCCTTAGGGGAAGGAAAATGGCTATGGTTTTCCAAGAGCCTATGACTTCTCTTAACCCAGTTTTGACCATAGAAAGACAAATGGTTGAGCCATATATGCTCCACATGGGATTGGACCGTAAGCAGGCAACTACTAAATCTGCTGAGTTATTGGACATGGTTGGTATTCCAGACGCTAATAACCGTGTCTTTGACTATCCTCATCAATTCAGTGGTGGGCAACGACAACGGATAATGATTGCCATGGCCATGGCTTGTAACCCAAAATTATTGATTGCTGATGAACCAACAACTGCATTGGATGTTACAATTCAAGCTCAGATTTTAGAAATAATGCAATCAATCTGTCAGGAATTTGGCGCAGCGTTAATAATCATAACCCACAATCTTGGAGTTGTGGCTAGATACGCAGATAACATCAATGTTATGTATGCTGGAAAAATTATTGAACAAGGTACAGCAAAGGAAATTTTTGAAAATCCTAGACACCCTTATACAATGGGTTTGTTAAATTCTGTTCCTCGCTTAGACGAACCAAGGAAAACTAAATTAGAACCAATCGAAGGACTGCCGCCTGACTTGATTAACCTCCCACCAGGTTGTTCATTCAGGGCTAGATGTAAATTTTCCGCTGAAAAATGCTCTACGGATATCCCACATTTAGAGACAGTTCCAGGGGAACGCCATGTATCTGCATGTTGGGAGATCGCCAACCTGCCTAAAGCCGGTGTAAGCGCCCGTAAAAAATAATGGAGTTGACATGACACAAAAAAATGACGTCCTTGTAGAAGTCAAAAATTTAAAGATGTGGTTTCCTATATCAGCTGGGATGATAATCACCAGAAAAGTGGCTGATATAAAGGCCGTAGATGATGTTAGTTTTTCTATCCGAA
>CAYTFF010000088.1:0-3948 GCA_964437045.1 uncultured Dehalococcoidia bacterium | reverse complement strand
TCACACCATATCTGTGCTAATCTCTAATTAGTTTATTCTGATTTACGCTCTAATAACTCTAGAGCACTGAGACATTTGTTGACGTATACAAGTCATATTCCAAGATCCATATAGCTCTCTAAATCCCAGAATGAGTGCTGGAAATATTATTGGCGAACCTCTTCTTATTCATAAAATGGTTTCTAGTAAAAATGAATTCAAAGATAGAGTACACGAACTTCTAACCACAGTAGGTCTAAATTCGTACATGGATGTACGCTACCCTCACGAATTTAGTGGAGGCCAGCGTCAAAGAATTGGTATAGCCCGAGCTTTAGCTGTAAGACCAGATTTCGTTGTATGTGACGAGCCAGTATCGGCGCTTGACGTTTCAATTCAAGCACAATTCATTAACTTGCTAGAAGAACTCCAGGCGGGCCTTTACTAGCGCAGGACAAAAGTATAAAATTCCAGCTAACTTACTTATTCATTGCCCATGATCTTTCAGTTGTGAGACATATAAGCGATAGAGTTGCTGTAATGTATTTGGGACACATGATGGAAATTGCAAGTCGAGAGGAAATTTATGAGAACCCTCTACATCCATACACAAAAGCTCTTTTGTCTGCCGTTCCTATCCCTGACCCAGTCGTTGAGTCAAAACGTGAGCGAATAATATTGGAAGGGGATGTTCCAAGTCCTAGGAAACCTCCGTCAGGTTGTGTTTTCCACACACGATGTTCGGAAACTATAGATGATTGTAAGGGCGATATTCCAGAACTTAGAGAAGTTTCCCCCGACCATTGGGTTGCTTGCATTAGAGTATAATTAAATTTAAATGTATTTTGCGGGAGCCGGTTTTTTTGGCTCCCGCATTTTAGTTTTAATGGAGAGCAATAATGAAACTTCTGAATGCAACCTATCAAGATCTACTTACCCGTTCTTATCTGTATATTTCAGCTGTCTTTTTTATTTGGTTTGTGGGTGAATGGATATACCAAGGGTCTACTGACGTTGGTATGTTGGTAGTAATTATTCCTCCGATTATTTTCGCAGGCATTTCCAGATTATGGGGAGGAAGATTAACAATTCTTTCAGTGCTATTTTTTGTCTTATGTATGCTTATGGTGTGTACCATGCCAAATCTTCTAGAGAGGGTAAAGGGGCTGTTTAACCCTGTTGAAGGGGGCGGGTTTTTGATGTCCACTGCAATGATATGGGGTTCCTTAATAGTCCTATTAACAGGTATTCAAGCTTTCCGATATCGAAAAACTGAAACACCTGTTATTGCTCCAAGGGCATACACTATTACTGTTGTTGCATTTCAATTTATACCTCTTATTGTCCTTTCACTGACGCATGTTGTAATTTTTGTCGTTTAGCTGATGTATTATCGGTTATTAAGTTTTTAAATATCATAAATCTTGAATCAGTCCTTTTTGATTTATCAACCGATTCATATTTTAAAACATTTATATAATAATTATGGAATTTCATATATAATTATGTGTAAGGCCATTTCCTTAAACAAGATTTAAAATGACTAATACGATTTTAGAGGCAAACAAATTAGGGCAATCCATTTGGTATGACAATATTAGCCGTTCTCTAATCAAATCAGGAGAATTAAAGGATCTTATTGCCCTTGGTGTCTCTGGAATAACTTCTAATCCAACAATATTTGAGAAGGCTATCTCCAATAGTTCAGATTATGATGCGGATATATTAGAAGCGACCTCGTTACGTCTCACCCCAACTCAAACGTATTATCATCTAGCAAAAAATGATATTAGAGATGCCAGTGACTTGTTACTTCCAGTATATTATAAATCCAATGGTTTGGATGGGTATATTTCACTCGAAGTTAATCCAGTACTTTCAAATTCTACAGCTCAAACCATCACCGAGGCAATTGAACTATTTAAGATTCTCCAACGACCTAATATTATGATAAAGGTTCCAGCCACAGATGCTGGCATACCAGCCATCCGGGAATTAATTAAGGAAGGGGTAAACCTAAACGTAACCTTAATTTTTTCTTTGAGTATGTATCGTAAGGTAATGAATTCATACATTGCTGGTCTGGAAGATAGATTATTGCTAGGTAAGGATATTGATAAAATTTCCTCAGTCGCATCTTTTTTTGTTAGTAGAATAGATACCAAGGTTGATCCATTAATATATGAAGCTACTAATTCAAATGATAAACCACCTACTGGCCTTTTGGGATTTACAGCTATTGCGAATGCTAGTTTGGCGTATCATGAATTTCAAAATACTTTTAAAAATAGCAGATTCAACAAGCTTAAAGAAAACGGAGCCAATGTACAAAAGCCTCTTTGGGCAAGCACTGGAACAAAAAATAAGAATTACAGTGATGTTCATTATATAGAGTCTTTAATAGGTTTAAATACCGTTAATACCATGCCCCCACAAACAATTAAGGCATTCCTCAACCATGGTAAAGTTTCGCAATCTCTGGGTGATAAAGTAATCGAAGCAACTAAGATACTTGATAAGGTTTCTTCTTTAGGGATAAACCTTGATTCTATAACTGACCAGCTTCTTATTGAAGGAGTGGATGCTTTTACCTATTCATTCAAAACATTAATTGAGAATATATCCCGGAAAATGAACTCTCTTTCCAACCATATATGATATTTGAATTTAAATTGCAATATATTGTTTAAATTGAGAGTTCTCAGGTTGAAATAACTTATTTGCTCATTTTACAAAACCTTTTCAAAAGCTAGGCAAATATTTTGTGTTTTTACTCGAAATAATTGACATGATATTTGGACGGCTGTAAACTTCGTACTGGTTCTCGTAGGACTATTTGTTTCAATATTAACCCGTAAGTTCAATGCAAGTTTCCTTTAAATTGTATAAACCTGATATAGGAGGTAACATTTTACATGATTAAATCAGTGGGAATAGTGGGAGGCGGAACCATGGGTATGGGTATAGCTCAAACTCTAGCCCAGCAAGGTTTACCTATAACTATTTGTGATTTGGACTTAAATATTCTAAACCAAAATTTGGAGCGGACATCTAAAAATTTGGCGAAACTAGTTGAACGCCAAAAAATGAATTCAGATCAAGCTCAAAATACTCTCCAATTAATTAGCTTAAGTGATTCCATGAAGGACATAGCTAATAATGATTTGATAATAGAGGCAATATTTGAGGATATCAATATAAAAAAAGATTTGTTCACAAAACTTGATAGCCTCTGCCCTCCCAATACAATTTTAGCAACAAACACATCCGTTCTATCCCCAACAGAAATCGGATCGGTCACTAAACGAACTGATAAAACAATTGGTATGCACTGGTTTAATCCCGCCCCGGTCATGAAATTAATTGAAGTAACTTCAGGTATTGAAACTTCTGAGGAAACAATTCAATCGGTCATGGATTTTTGTAAGAAAATTGGTAAACCTCCAGTTAAAGTCAATGAGGCTCCTGGTGGAATCGTTAGCAGGGTTCTCAGGGCGATGCTAAACAGCGCTGTAGACATATTATCTGAAGGCACTGCTTCAGTTGAAGACATAGACACTGCTATGAAATTAGGGGCAAATTTCCCGATGGGCCCATTAGAATTAATTGATCTAATTGGAGTAGATATACATACAATCAACTCAGATAACATAACTCGAGAACTTGGGGATCCTAGATATCGCCCTAACGCTCTTTTACGAAAAATGACGCGTGGAGGCCATCTTGGCCGAAAAACTGGTAAAGGATTCTATACTTACCCCAAATAGGAGAAAAAATGTCATATAAAAATATCATTTTTGAGAAACAAGAATCTTGTGCGATATTGACTTTTAACAGACCTAAGGTTAGAAATGCCTTAAGTTTTGATTTAATAAATGAATCGATCGATGCTATAACAACCGCGGAAAATGACCCGATGATTAAGGTATTGATTATTACCGGTAATGGTGACAGGGCATTTGTTTCAGG
>CAYTFF010000087.1:4872-5401 GCA_964437045.1 uncultured Dehalococcoidia bacterium | reverse complement strand
TGGATTTCGCTCAATCTAGAACAGCATTTCGTCCGGAAGGTAAGGATCTAACTACCACCACCATAAGAGGGAAACCTGAAAAACAGTATCCAATTGTAGACCCAGATAACTTTGACAGGCATACTGAAATGGAGGATCTTATTTTATCTGGAATGAAATTAGCGCACAGAATTCCAGCGATGGAAGAAGCAGGATGGATAAAAACATGGGCAAGTGTTGATAGCTTCACACCAGATGGACATCCTATTTTAGATAAAGTTGAGGGAGTTGATGGATTATATATAGCCGCTGGATTTAGTGGAGGAGGTTTTAAGATGGGACCTGCTATTGGTATGTGTATGTCAGAGTTAATTATTGAAGGTAAATCAACTAGTGTAGATATTTCTCGTTATGGCATAAATAGATTTGAAAAAGGAAATCCCATAGTCGGAGAGTTTGAATATTCTAATGATACAGTTAATCATCTTCTGACTATATAGCAATGGTTGTAAAATATGACAGGGGCATTTTTGATTAGAAGAGGAGAATA
>CAYTFF010000087.1:3600-4862 GCA_964437045.1 uncultured Dehalococcoidia bacterium | reverse complement strand
ATCCAATTACATCCTAAGTCCAAGATGTTATTTGAAGAAGCCAAAGATTTATTTCCGGATGGGGTTACACATGATGCTCGTCGAATGAATCCATTCCCAATATACATTACTCGCGCTGAAGGATGTAAAAAATGGGATGAAGATGGAAATCAATATATTGATTATATTGGTGGACATGGAGCTCATTTGCTTGGTCATAGTCACCCAGAAATAGTCAAGGCTATAAGTGAACAAATTCCAAAAGGAACCCAATATGCGTTTAGTACTAAATTAGAAGTGCAGTGGGGTAAATTAGTCAAAAATTTGATTCCATCTATTGAAAAGATACGATTTCAAAGTACTGGGACTGAAGCTACTTTAATGGCCCTACGTATGGCCAGAGCCTATACAGGTAAGTCAAAAATTATCAAGTTTGAAGAACATTATCACGGTTGGCATGATTATGTTATGGCAGGATACCCAAAAGGATTAGGGGGCATACCAAAGGAAACTTTAAATACAATGATTGTATTACCGCCTAGTAATCTGCAAATCGTCGAAAAAACTTTAACCGAAGATTCCGATATAGCAGGAATAATTGTCGAAGCCTCAGGAGCCCATATGGGGAATGTTCCAATACTCCCAGAATTCCTTCATGGTTTAAGGGAATTAGCAAATAAATATGAAGTTGTCTTGATCATGGATGAGGTTGTTACAGGATTCAGAGTATCTAAAGGTGGAGTTCAAGGTAGTTGGGGCATAGATCCAGATATAACTACCTTGGGTAAAGTTCTTGGAGGCGGTATTCCTGCTGCTGCGGTAGGAGGGAAAAAGGAATTTATAGATATGATAGCCATGACAGGAGATACCCAGCATGACAATATCAACAGAATTACTCACGCAGGGACTTTTAATGCGACTCCCATAGCAGCAGTAGCTGGAATTAAAGCACTAGAATTAGTTGCCAATTCAGATGTTAATGTAGTGGCAAATCAGGCTGCTCAACGATTTAAGAATGGCATTAATCATCTATTATCAAAAATTGAAATACCAGGATGTGCCACAGGGTTGGCTTCTATAGTCCAACTCCGATTAAATTGGGACCATATTTGTGATAAGGAATTTTGCATGGTTACAGGGGAAGATATTTTAAAAGCACAGGATCCTAAAATCGTTAATTTATTAAGGCTTGCTTTGTTAAATGAGGGTGTCCATATGGGAGGACATACACAACTATTTTCTTCAGCGCATTCAGATAAAGATATTGATCAAACTGAAGCGGA
>CAYTFF010000087.1:2702-3590 GCA_964437045.1 uncultured Dehalococcoidia bacterium | reverse complement strand
AAAAGCCTTAACTTTAGTTAGAGATGAAGGACTTTTTTGATTTATACTTACTTATCCAATAGTTGATCCAAAATTAAATGTGATCACAATTATCTAAGATACAGCTTGATTAATGCCTTAAGCTCGATAAAATATTGATGAGGTTAGAAATGGCAAAAGAATTTATTGATGTTACACACCAAGGCTCGGTATTGATTATAACCTTAAATGATAGCCGTACAAGGAATGCTTTAGGTAAGAAAATGTTTGACGAAATAAGTGAAGAGTTGACTCGGTTCGAGTCGGATCAATCATTAAGGGCTCTAGTATTAACAGGGAAAGATCCTGCCTTCTGTTCGGGAGTTAATTTAGGGGAAATATCCAAATGGTCAAATGTTGAACAAAAAGAATACCCCAATGAAATGTCTCGGTTAACTCCTTGGGAACGTATGGAAACTGGCTTAATCGAAACTGGTGAAGATATGGGACCAGAAAGTTTACGATATCTTCCCTTAAGAATTTTCAATCTTCAAAAACCTACAATTGCAGCATTAAACGGTTATGCTATGGGTATAGGAATGGGTTTAGCATTATCGTGTGATATAAGGATAGCTTCAACAGAGACCATTTTATCAGAAGCCTTTGTTAAGAGTGGATTAATTCCAGCTGATGGGAGCTGTTGGCAATTACCTAGAATGATTGGGTTAAGCAACACTCTTCTTTTACAATATACAGGGGATTCTATTGACGCTGATGAGTGTTATAGATTAGGTATAGTAAACAAGGTTGTTCCTCATGACCAACTGTTAAATTATAGTTTGGAACTCGCTCAAAGATTGGCAAAAGGCCCTACTTATGCTATATCACTGACTAAATGGTTAGTTCATAAATCATTGGAAGTAAATTTTG
>CAYTFF010000087.1:0-2692 GCA_964437045.1 uncultured Dehalococcoidia bacterium | reverse complement strand
AAGACTACTGATGGTGATGTACGTATTAAATTAGTAAATTTTGAACAAAGTTTATCCCTTGCTGGTTCAGCCCAAGAAATAGCAATGAAAACGAAAGATCATAAGGAAGGATTACGAGCTTTTGCTGAAAAAAGACCCCCCAAATTTGAAGGGAGATAAAAACATATAATGAAAACTGGCGCGAAAATTATTGCTGATAGTCTCATTGAATCTGGTATTGATCATGTGTTTTGTATTCCAGTATTTGCCACGGGCCCAATTTATGATTCTTTATATGTAAAAAACGACAAAATCAATGTAATATTAACTCGTCACGAGCAATCAGCATCAATAATGACCGATGTTTATGGAAGGGTGAATAGACGGCCAGCGCTACTTATGGGTCAAGGCCCATTTATCGCCACCAGTGGCGGGTTTGGAATATCAGAAGCATATCTGAGTTATTCACCAATGATAATAATTACAGATACTTGTGATATAGGATTATCACAACTTGGATCATACCAAAATGTTACCGGCGAATATGGAACAATTGATGTTCCAGGCATTCTTAGAGCAATGACCAAATATACCACCTTCGTAAGTACACCAAACGAAGCTATATTGGGGCTAAATCTGGCAATTAAACACTCCCTCAGCGGAGCTAATGGCCCTGCGGCTGTTTTGATGAAAAGCGATGTTCCGATTAGTCGTTATAGACCTGATCCCAAAATACCAAATTACCCCATTCAAGGGTATATAAACAACGAAACACCAATTGCACCGTACGATGTAATAAAAAAAGTGTGTGAATCCTTGATATCTGCAAAATTTCCAGTTGTAATAGCGGGTAACGGAATACATAACTCCCGCGCATATGAAGAATTGCGCGAACTTGCTGAAATATTGGAATGTCCAGTAACAACTACTTACAAAGGTAGAAGTTCCATAGAGGAGACTCATAGACTCGCTGTAGGACCTATGGGAGCTTTTGGGATTAATTCAGCGAACACTGCTATATCCCGTGCAGACGTCATTTTGGTTATAGGAGCTAGGATGCGAGCCCATGACACTTCTTTTTATAATCTCGATTTAATTAATCCCACTGAACAAACCATTTTTCAGATCGATATAGAACCACTGAATGCTGGTTGGACGATTCCTGTGGAAGCAGGTTTAATTGGAGATGCAAAGCAAATCCTGAAAAAAATGAATGAATATTTAACTAATAAAATCTCTGGGATCAACCAGTTTAACAAAAGGGCTTTAAGTATTTCTAAACTTAAAAAAGAAGAAAAGTATTTTGATGATTCTGAAAAATTATTGAAGGATTCATCTCCAGTTTTGCCACAAAGATTAGTTCGGTTAATACAAGAAACCATTGATCCATCTACCATTATTACCCTAGACGCCGGTAACAACAGGCTATGGATGCACCATTTTTTCCAAACTCAAAATACAGGTACAATTTTAGGACCAGGTGGGCATGGTGGTATGGGATGGGCTGTTCCAGCAGCAGTTGGAGCGAAAATTGTTAGGCCTAAAAGACCAGTAATGGCCGTTACAGGTGATGGAGGGTTTATGATGACCTCAAATGCCATATCGACCGCTATACAGAATGATTCTCCTGTTGTTATAGTTGTGTTTAATGATGGGGCATTAGGGATGGTTAGAGAACATCAAAGACGTGATAAGACCATTATTGCATCTGAATTTGTTAATACCAATTATGCCCAATTATGCCGAGCATATGGTGGTTGGGGCGTACAGATTAACGATTCTAAGGACATACCTACAGCTATTCATGACGCTTTTAGTAGTGGAGTGGCCTCTGTTATAGATGTCACTATTGATGATCAAGAGATATTTAATCAGTTTCAACCAAAGATTAAGAAAACTAAGCCACATAGGCTAACATCAATGCATTGAGAAACCTAATGCTAGCCTAAATGTTTCAAATCCAGTAGTTAATTTTACACCAAATCGCATCAAATTTATGTAAATATTTGCTTAGGAGATACTCCAATGTTACTTGATGGTATAAGAATATTAGATTGCACATCGATGTTAGCTGGACCATACTGTTGCATGATGCTCGGTGATTTAGGGGCTGAAATTATAAAAATTGAACACCCCAAATCGTGGGACCCTGGAAGAGATTTAGGAGAAAAATATAGAGATAGTAATGATACCGCATTATTTTTAGGTGCAAATCGTAATAAATATGGAATCACGATTGATTTTACTAGTGAAACTGGAAGACAAATATTCTATAAACTTGCGAAAACCTCTGATGTTGTAGTTATTAATCTACGTTCGGATGTTTTGGAAAGACTTGGTCTAGATTATAATTCCTTGAAAACTGTTAAAGATGACATTATATATTGTAATTTCAGCGGCTTTGGTGATCATGATCCATATAAAAATAAAGCAGGGTCAGATACGGTGATTCAGGCTATGAGCGGCCTTATGTACATAACCGGTGAAGACGGCTCACCTCCAGTTCGTATTGGAACCGCTATTGGGGATATGTCAGGCGCTATATATGGTGCTTTCGGAATTATGACAAGCCTGTATAATAAGGCTATCACAGGTAAAGGTGAGAGGGTGAATATATCTTTGCTTGAAACTCTGATTGGACTACAAACACCTAGAATAATGGATTTCTTTGCGACCGGTAAAAATCCATTACGGACTGGTAATCACAGCCCAT
>CAYTFF010000086.1:0-5456 GCA_964437045.1 uncultured Dehalococcoidia bacterium | reverse complement strand
GAAGAGGAATCTAAAGAAGATACTGAGGTCAAGGCAGAAGAGGAATCTAAAGAATAATTAATCCGGAAATCAATAGTAGATACTGAGCAATATAATGACTTCAAAAAAAGATCCAATTAAAGGTTTTAGATCAGCCAGACAAGAAAGATTGTCAAGGCGCCAAAAGGAACAGAGGAAACAGCGTGTTGCAATGGGGTTAATTGCCTCATTTATTATTCTTGTTCTTGGAATAGTGCTGTATGGTTACGTGACAACTTTTGTATTACCTCCAAGACAAGTGATAGTTAGGGTTGATGACACCAAATATACCATGGGAGATATGATACAAGTTCTACGAATGATGCAAAGAGGCTCCGAGTTTTTTGGTCAAAAAATGGATTTATCAACAGTACCCTTCCAAGTTCCTCTATCTTTGGCACAGAGAGAAATCATTGCTAGAGCAGTACCCAGATTCAATATTAACGTTACAGAAGATCAAATAGATGATGAGATAAGACTACGGCTACTACCGAACGTGGCCGAAGGCCAAGAAGTGGCAGAGGAACAGCTAGAAAGAGAATTTAAGGAAAGATATAGGCAATATTTAAATGCCATTCAATTCAGTGAGGAAGAATATCGTGTGATGGTTCTAGCTGATATTGAACGGGACTTATTAAGGGAAATAGTGGGCCAAGATGTCCCTAGAATAGCAGAACAAATTCATGTTAATGCTATCGCTATGCCCGATTTAGGTGAACTAGAAATTCTAAAGTCTAAATTTGCTGATGGTACAAATTGGAAACAACTAGTAAGAGAATTTAATCAAGACCCTCAATTAGCCAACAGTGACGGTGATCTAGGATGGACTCCCCGAGGCGTGGTGCCAGAGCTAGATGAATTTTTATTTGGCTTGGAGATTGGAAAATTAAGTGAGCCCATGTCAGAGCAAAATGGACAAGTAGTATATATGATTTCTGAAAAGGCTGATGCTAGAGAGATAGACTATGATGATAGAGAATCTTTAAAAACCCATGCCTTACAAGAATGGCTGGATGAGCAATGGGACAAGTATGATATAGAAACTAATTTCACATCGGATGATTATGCCTGGGTAACTAAACAATTAGGTATATCAACTATACTTCAAGCCCAGGGCCAAAGTTAGTCAAATAGAGGAGCAAGATTGAAGGAACCACCTGAGATTGGCATAGGTGTGTTGGGTATGTGCTTCATTGAAACTAGTGTGGTTCAAATCCTATTAAAAGAAGGGCATAGGCTAGCAAAACAAGTAGATATACCTCTCAACCTTAATGGAATTATTGTAAGGAACACTTTAAATAACCTGACACCTCAAATACCAAGGAATCTTATTAGAACTGAACTTTCCAAAATAATAACTAATCCCGATATAAACGTTATAATCGAATTATTTGGTGGTGGATCACCGATATCAGACTCTATTAAGAAATCTATTTCGTTAAGTAAGCCTAGAGTACACGATGATAAAGAGGTGATGTCCAAGTTCAGAGCCGAGATCCTGAGGATTGCTAACAAAAACAATGTCTATGTTCTCTTTGAAGCAAGTGTGGAAGAAGGTATATCATTGATCGATCCTAAGATCCCACTATACATGAGGCTCCTAGCCAAATGAAAAACTTGGATATTGTAAATTAAATAGGTAACATAGTACTTGTTGAAGAATGGGTTATTTAATTTTCCCTAGTATTAATTAAAAAGTCGGTATGTGAAAATGAAAGAAGGAGTCCTAAAAAAATATCAACAATTTCTTCCAATTACTGAGAACACACCCTTACTTACCCTAGGAGAAGGGGAAACACCCCTTATCAAATCAATGTACCTTGGAATAGAAATAGGATGTGAAAATCTTTATTTCAAGCTAGAATGGTGCAATCCAACTGGTTCTTTTAAAGACCGGGGTATGGTTATGGCGGTAGCTAAGGCTCTGGAAGCCAAATCTCCAGGCTTAATTTGTGCATCTACGGGAAACACGAGTGCTTCAGCCGCTGCTTACGGGGCAAGATCTGGGTTGTCCACAATAGTACTGGTTCCTAAAGGAAATATTGCAAAAGGTAAATTAGTCCAAGCAATAGCATATGGGGCAAAGATAATGCTATTTCAAGGATCTTTCGACCAAGCTTTAAGCACTGTAAGGGAATTAGATCAAGATAACCCCCTAACCTTGGTCAATTCGATTAACCCATATCGATTAGAAGGACAAAAAACTGCAGCATTCGAGGTTATTGATGACCTAGGTGATGCACCAGATTATCTGTTTATACCTGTCGGTAATGCTGGAAATATTTCAGCTTATTGGATGGGATTTAAGGAATACTATAAAGTGGGTCTTTCCTCCAAATTACCCAGAATGATTGGGCTTCAGGCAGAAGGTTCGGCGCCTATTGTTGAAAATCATAAGATTAAAAACCCTAAAACCGTTGCCTCTGCTATTCGTATTGGAAACCCAGCTAGCTGGGATAAAGCTTTGAAAGCCAAAACAGAATCCAAAGGCAATATAGATAAAGTTTCAGATGAAGAAATACTTAAGGCCTATAAGATGCTTTCTCAGCGGGAAGGCATATTTTGTGAACCTGCATCTGCAGCGGGTCTAGCAGGTTTAATTAAATCTGTAAATCATGGTATTAATTTAACAAACAAAACGGTGGTTTGTGTCATTACTGGTTCAGGACTTAAAGATCCTGATACAGCAATAAAATATTCTGAACAGTCTATTGAAGAATTATCCTCTGATTTACAAACTGTAAAAAACGCATTGCGAGCAGTTACCTAATTAAAAAACAAGGAGCCTTTCTATTGTTCCAAGAAGAAGTGATTCGTAAAGCTATAAATTCAATAATTAAAGCTATTGGAGAAAACCCAGAAAGGGAAGGGTTAAAAGATACCCCAGACAGAGTGGCAAAAATGTATGCTGACCTTTTTTCTGGTTTAGGAAAAGACCCATCCTCAGTTTTGACGACTAGTTTTCAAGAAAAGTATGAAGAATTTGTTACTATCAAAAATATTCCTTTTTCATCCGTATGTGAACATCATTTTCTTCCATTCTTTGGTTCGGCCAATATTGGGTATATTCCAAACGGTAAGGTAGTTGGAGCAAGTAAACTTGCACGAGTAGTGGATATCATTTCACACCGGCCTCAAATTCAAGAACGTCTAACTCAACAATTAGCAGATACCATTTATGAAACAATAAACCCCAAGGGGGTTGGAGTCTTAATAGAGGCGGAACATATGTGTATGTCAATTAGGGGAGTTAAAAAACCGGGGATGCTCGTCGTTACTTCAAGTAGTAGAGGTGAATTCACAAATAAAGCAAATGAATCGTCTGATTTATTTAGGATACTCAAGGGCACTTAAGATTTTGAACAGAAATATATCAACATATAATTTTGATGAAATTACTTCTGACTGGGAAGTAGCGTTGGAGAAAAGCGTAGTTAATTCAATTTTCATGACGCCTCTATGGCAAAAAATATGGTGTAACCAATTTGTTGAAAAATCCAACCTGAAAATACTTAGATTACCTTTAAATGCAGATTTAGGCATAGCTCCACTTATGATCAAAAATGGAACTATTTCTCTTATAGGAAGCACAGATCTTTTTGACTATAGGGATTTTGTGGTACCAAGAGGATTGGAAAAGGAATTCTATATTGCTATACTTGATCAGATAAATCTATTTGATTGGAAATCTATTAAATTATCATCTATTAGAGAAGATTCTCCTACTTTGAATACATTTGCATCCATTGCCAAAAACAATATGGGATATGATATTCAAATCTTAGAAGAAGACGTATCGCCCGGAATGAATCTGCCTAATGATTGGGAGGAATTTATATCAAATCTCCCAAAGAAGGATAGACATGAATTAAGAAGAAAAATTAGGCGGCTTGAAAGATATGGCGAAGTAGGTTTTCAAGTTCTAACCAATTCTGCTGATGTAAAAATCAATATCAGCGATTTTTTCAGCCTAATGAAAAAAAGCCGATTAGATAAAGCTGAATTTCTTACAGATGAAAGAGAAAGTTTTTTTAGGACTATTTCTACTGAATTGTCAAATATCAATCAATTAAGGCTTTATTTCTTAGAATTAAATGGTATAAGAGTAGCTGCTACACTCGGTTTTGAGTATAACAATAATTTCTATCTGTACAATAGTGGATATGATCCAGAATATTCTTCTCTTAGTGTGGGACTAATAAGTAAAGCTTATTGCATAAAGGATGCTATAGAGAATGAAATGACTTATTTTGATTTTTTACGTGGTTCAGAATCATACAAGTACCATTTGGGTGGAAAAGATAAATTATTATACGAAATGATAATAAATAGATAATGTATAAGATTGCTTTAATCAGTTTTCACGGATGCCCAGTAGCACGTTTAGGTGAGCGTGATACTGGTGGCATGAATGTATATGTCCTCCAAACAGCGAAAGAACTAGGACGATTAGGACACCAAATAGATATATATACACGTTATCATGACCCTAATGATTTACCAGTAACGGAACTAGGTAATAACGTCAGAATAATCCATTTAAGAGCAGGACCATTCGGTGAACCAAAAGATAATTTGCCACTCCATATTCCACAATTTGTTCATGAACTCAACGCTTTTAAGACCTACCATCAACTTCGATATGACCTAGTTCATTCTCATTACTGGCTTTCAGGTAAAGTTGGTATGCACCTTTCAAAAGAATGGGATATTCCACACGTCGTAAGTTTCCATACATTGGCTAAAATCAAAGAGATGGCTTTAGTTCAAGAAAAGGCTCCATTAAATAGAGTAAAGGGAGAACTAGATATTATAGAAGAAGCTGATGCTATTATTGGTATGAGCCATTATGAAAAAAATGATCTAGTTAAATTGTATGGCGCTAGTCTTGAAAAAATTTCAGTGATTCAACCTGGTGTGGATCTAAACTTATTTAAACCAATGGATAAAAAATTTGCCAAGCAATATTTAGAAATTGATACTGCCCACATAATACTTTTTGTAGGACGTATAGAGATATTAAAGGGAATAGATATATTAATTGAGGCCTTTGCTTCTCTGCCTAACCCTTCCAAAAAACTCCTTATTGTAGGAGGGAACCCTGCTAAGGATAATCAAATCACCCGACTTAAGAAAAAGGCAGAAAAATTAGGAGTGGTTAACCAGATTGACTTTATAGGAACTATCTCACAAGATAAGTTACCTACCTACTATAATGCCGCTGATTTAACAGTTGTTCCATCATATTACGAAAGCTTTGGCTTGGTAGCATTAGAATCAATGGCTTGTGGAACACCTGTAGTTGCGTCCAAAGTAGGTGGATTACAGGATATAGTCAAACATAATAAAACTGGGTACTTGATACCTTCAAGATCACCAGATTCCTTCGCACATCACATTAACAAATTGTTGGAAAATCAATCGCTTCAAAATTCGAT
>CAYTFF010000085.1:0-5754 GCA_964437045.1 uncultured Dehalococcoidia bacterium | reverse complement strand
GGTGCCCCTGCCGAGACTCGAACTCGGGCACTCGGTTTAGTAAACCGCTGCTCTATCCGCCTGAGCTACAGGGGCATTTAAAGGTAGAAACGAGAAATGTAACTGACTTGGTGGAGATAGGGGGAATCGAACCCCCAACCTCGGCATTGCGAACACCGCGCTCTCCCAATTGAGCTATATCCCCTACTTGATACCATGTCAATTAATTTCACTAATACCAGTCAAACTAGCCAGTTAGTTCTTAGCCATTATTTAACACTTCTTATTTCACTGTATAAATAACTACCAAATTGTAGCAAGGCCTAGTTTTAAGTGTCAAACTTATTATTGACCAAATATCTTGGCTATGCTACGGTCAAGAATCAATTAAATATAAGTTTTTTAGGCCCTGTTCACAATATATATACTATATATTTATACATGCTATATATTTATGTAAAGAGGGTAGTCGTCATGCGAGTGTCAATATGAGTCAAAATTCTCAAATTAATAATGGTTATACATATGTTCAATCCAAAAATCTGCACCAGATAGTATGCCAAATTTTTATAAAACTTGGCATACCTGAAGATGATGCAGATAAGGCAGCTACAGTATTAGTAACTGCTGATCTTCGAGGAGTTGAGTCACATGGAGTCTCAAATTATATGGAAGTAACTTATGTTCCAGGTTTAAAATCAAAACTTATTAATCCAACACCAAACATAAAGATAATACGAGAAAGTCCATCAACTGCCCTTATTGATGGTGATAGAGGTTTAGGAATGGTTGTGGGTCAATGGGCTATGAAATTAGCAATTAAAAAAGCCAAGACATCTGGGACTGCTTTTGTAACTGTTGCGAACAGTCGACATTTTGGGATGGCTGGATACTATTCTATGATGGCGCTTTCAGAAGATATGATCGGATTATCTATGACTAACGCCACACCACATGTTTTACCAACATTTGGGTCTGAACCAAGAATGGGGACGAATCCTATTAGCCTTGCAGTTCCAGCTAATAAAGAATCTCCATTTGTGTTGGATATGGCTACAAGCACAGTAGCAGTAGGGAAAATCTTAATAGCAAAAAGATTAGGATTACCAATACCTTACGGATGGGCAGCAGATCTTTCTGGAGAGATAACAACAGACCCAAATATTGCCCGAGAATCTAAGAAACTCATGCCATTAGGTGGAACAAAAGAATTAGGTGGCCATAAAGGTTATGGCTTAGCAACCATGGTAGATATTCTATGCGGAGTTCTTTCTGGATCAGCAATAAGTTCAAATATTGTTCGGAATGGACCTGTCGGACATTTTTTCGGGGCATTCAATATTGAATCATTCCGAGATACCAAAGAATTTAAGAATGACATGGATTACCTACTACAATCACTAACAAACACTCCAACAATTGAAGGTGAAGATAGAGTTTATTATGCCGGATTAATCGAAGAAGAAGTGTACAAGGATAGATTAACTAGAGGAATTCCGTTAGCAAATAAAGTAATTGAAACATTAAGAACATTTGCAATTGAACTGGGTATAAAGCCTACTATTTAGCATTACCATCCTTTATCATTTTCTTCTAAAATTCCGTTAATTGAGTCTCTTAGTTTAAGTGCGGATTCGCGTGCTAATTCAGAAAATCTGGATTTATCTCTAGAGGCATATATAATTCCTCTAGATGAATTAATTAAGGCGTTACGACCATACCCATCTACTCCAAATTTAACAGCCATCTCTAAATCGCCACCTTGGGCACCGACACCAGGAATAAGAATAGGAATGTCAGGACACAATTCTCTTATGGATTTCAATTCTTCAATGCGTGTTGCTCCAACTACCAGGCCAATATTATCTTTTTGATTGCATAAAGAGGCATTTTGAGCGATCTTTTGATACAAATTTACCTCATCTGCTTTTATAGAAAGATTTTGAAATTCATCTCCACCTTCGTTAGAAGTACGACAAAGTACGAAAACACCTTTATCTCCATAAGATAAAAATGGTTCTAATGATTTTCGCCCTAAGTATGGATTAACAGTAATCCCATCAAATTTCATTAAATCAAATATAGCCCTTGCATAAAAAACATTTGTATGATCTACATCACCACGTTTCGCATCAGCCAAGACTAATATGTGTGGAATTTCATTATGAATATAGGATACAGTTTTAACCAATGTTTCTATTCCGGGAGCACCTAAGGCTTCATAAAAAGCAAGGTTAGGTTTATATGCACAAACCAAATCACCTGTAGCATCAATTATGGCTTTATTGAAATTGAAAACATCTTTAATTGGCATTAAAGATGGATCTGGATCTAATCCTATACATAGCAAGCTGTTATTAGCGATAGCTGCTTTTGTTAATCTTTCCCTAAAGGTATCAACCATAATTGATTCACTCTCAGTGCTAGTATAAATCGTGCTAGTACGATTTGACAATCAGGGTATAGTTTCAAAATATAAGTAATTAATCTATATTATTGTTTATTTTCAATTCAAATGGATATTAATTTCGAATAGGTAGTTCTCAATATGTATAAAAAAAGCACCACAGGAGAAGATTTTCAACAATATAGTTCAGTGAAGGACTATCTTGAAATCGTATACCAAAAGCTTTACAGGAAATATGGCCCTCAACAATGGTGGCCAGCTGAGAACCCATTTGAAATTGCTTTAGGGGCCATCTTAGGCCAAAACACGTCATGGAAAAATGCAGAGAAAGCTTTAACGTCTCTAAAAACAGCTAATATTCTTTCACCAGTAAAAATACAACAAATATCGGAAGAGCAACTGGCCCAGCTTATATATTCAAGTGGGTCATATAATGTAAAAGCGAAAAAGATTAAGTCGTTTGTTCAATTTTTGTCCGATCAATTTAACAACGATATTGAATCTTTCCAAGACGTAGGTATGAATACCCTCAGGCAAGAATTGTTGAGTGTTTTTGGGATTGGTGAAGAAACTGCAGATGATATTCTTATATATATAGCAAAAAAACCATCATTTATAATTGACGCTTATACTCGGCGCATTATTGATAGACTTGGATTATCACCTATAACCAAAAAATATTCTTCTTATAAATCTCTTTTTATGAAAAATGTTCAGAATAATTATCAAATTTTCGGAGAATATCATGCTCTGCTTGTAGCATTAGCCAAAGATACTTGTAAGGTAAACCCAGTATGTATGAGATGCTGTCTCTTATCTATCTGTCAAACTGGTAAAAATACTCGATAGAATACAATTGAATATCCAGTTGACACCCATAAATACGTTAAATAAAATATGCCCTAAGTTAAACTTTAAAATTTCCATACTGAGGGCAAAGTGACGTTTAGCAAACATTTATTCGATCTTCAAGTATTAGATAATATCATTACAGAAAAAACAGATTCTCTTTCAACTGTTATTAGTAAAATTAACGACAACAAAATCCTTGATCAAGCCAAAAGGAAATTAGTTTCAGCCCAAGAGATATTCTCAAAATATCAGACTGATCAAAGAGGATTAGAGTCCATATTAGATGATATTAAAGAAAAAGCGAATGCCACTGAGACAAAACTGTACGGCGGTACACTTACTAATCCCAGAGAGTTATCAGGTTTTCAGGAGGAACTTAGACTTTTAAAATCTCGCCAAGAACAGCAAGAAGAAATTTTGTTAGAAGTATTAGTGAAAATAGAAGAAGCTGAATCAGTCTTATCAAACTTGAAAGAAATCCTTGAGAAAATTGACCTAGAAAGAGGGAAAGAGCTAAAAAACCTATCTGAGGAAAAACAAATACACCAAAAAGAACTTAATACACTTGGATTAAAACGAGACTCTATTAAAGTTAATATTAGCAATCAAAATTTGTCTTTATACGAAAGCTTAAGGAAATCTAAAAATGGCGCTGCTGTAGTTACCATGGACAGAAATATTTGTAGTGGATGCCGAATTGAAATACCAAAGAAAATTATACAGCAACTACGTGGTGGTAATAGTTTAACCCAATGCAATAGTTGTGGGCGAATCCTTCATCTTAATTGACATTTTATGAGAGCTTTAGGATATTTTGTAAATAATGATACTGAAAATATTTGCCTAGCAGATATTGAAAATAATTTTTACGATTATTGCATCAAGTTTTCTCATCAACCGATTAAAACCTTTATTGATACAAGTTATACCAAATCGTCCTCAGCCAATAAGTTTTCAGTAATGTTGCAATACATGCGAGATTCAGATGGTGAATTTCTAATACTAATACCAAACGCCAAACATTTAGGAGATGATTTAGAGAGCATAGGTGCTGCTATAACCTCATTAAATGACATTAAGGCCAAGGTACAATGTATGGATATTGATTTCCCAGACCCTTTACAAAGTGCTCTTCACTATACTGGGTTAAAAGGAACATCAAAAACTCACAGTGATAACGTTAAAAATGCAATGATTAATAAGGCTCAAGATGGATTAAGTCTTGGCCGACCTCCATATGGATACGAGAAAGGATCTGACGGAAAATTTGATTTAGTAGCAAAAGAAGCTCAGATTGTCCAAATAATATTCAATTTGTATACAGAGGAACATTTAGGACTGCGGCGAATTGTGGCATACCTAAATGAGAAAAAGATTAGAAATCGCAAAGGTAAAAATTGGAACATTGTTACTATCAGGGATATCCTAAAAAATATAGTATACATAGGAACGTATAACAGATTTGGGTTTCTGATACCAAAAAATCACCCCGCCATAATTCAAAAAGAGGTATTCCATCAAGCTAGATCAACTTTAAGTGAAAGAAGACCGAGACGGAAATGGGGTCAAACAGAGCCATATATGTTATCAGGGTTAGCAATATGCGGCTACTGTGGTAACAAAATGATTGGTTCCACCAAACGTCAAACATGGCGCCGTAAAGACCGAACTAGGACTGTAGGTATTTATAGATATTATCAATGCCAAACAAGGGCAAACCAGAGTGCCTGCGGCTATCATACATGGCAAGCAACGGCTCTAGAAAAAGAAGTGATTAAAAATATTGGTCCAATACAAGGGGCCTTATTAGAGGATACAAAAACCCCAATTCATACTCCAAATAATACGAACCAGATTAAATCAGCAGAAAAACGATTCGTATGGGCATTCAAATCAACTGCATCCGGCCAAATGCCGATTTCCACATTAGCATCTTATCTAAAAGAATTGAATAAAGCTAGGAATTCTATAACGAGTTCTATTGATATTAAAGATATAAACTATGTCCTTAATTCTTTTAATAGTTGGGAAATGCTAAATAATTCGGATCAACATGAATTATTGAATGATTTAATAGATCAAATCATAGTTAAGGATGAGGGCATTGAAGTTATCTCTAACTATAATATCTAATTTTCATAAATGGCAGAATAATCTATGTGATGCTAAAATAGATATTAGTAAGGTGGCTAGATGATCGCCCTGTTTAAACCTTTGAGGTAGAACAGGGAGGAAAGTCCGAGCTCCACTGGGCAGGATGCCGGTTAACGGCCGGGCGAGGAAACTCGACGGAAAGTGCCACAGAAATATACCGTCTTAACTTTGTTAGGATAAGGGTGAAATGGTGAGGTAAGAGCTCACCGCTTTAATGGTAACATTAGAGGACCAGGTAAACCCCATCTGGAGCAAGGCCGAATAGGAGGGGCAATTGAGCTCAGACAGTCCCTCGGGTAGGCCGCATGACCCCGACGGCAACGTCGTCCAGAGATAACTCTGGTTTCTAGGGCTAGATAGAT
>CAYTFF010000084.1:0-5796 GCA_964437045.1 uncultured Dehalococcoidia bacterium | reverse complement strand
TTCGAGTAAAGCCTAAAAGCACGAAATAACGAATAATCCATCATCATTACGAGCTAGGCTTGCCAGACCCACAAGTCGTTTATGAGAGGTCTCTGTGGGAATGCTGATCACTTCTGCAGTATTTCTTGAGGGGAAAACAACTACTTTTGGGGCCGGTGGCTCGCCATTATTCTTTAAATCAGGGAAGAAATTTCCAATGTCTTCGGCCAATCGTTCAGCGTCTTCATCTCGGGAAGTCAGGACGAAAACTCTTCCTAATCTTATGGCCATGGATGCCATTAAATAAGGCCTTGCCTCCTCTAAACAGAATAGACGTTGGGCTTGGTCCTGAAATATGTTTGCATTTGTGAGTCTGGATTGAATTGTGCGTAAGGCGGGGTTCTCATCTAGAAGTGTTAGTAATCCAGGTATTCCCATTATATTTGGCCTCAAGATTCCTTTCTTTCGTTGCCATAACTCGAATAACCGGATCGTAGGTGGAACCTACTCCGGCAACGTTGATTCTAACATCTTGTTAGGGTCTCTTTCAAAACCTACATTTGGCTCTTCGGTGATTAGAGTAGGTCTCTTTGAGGCGACTAACAAGTGTATAATGGAACAGAATCAGGTATTAGTGGGCGGTTAACCTAGCGATTAGTCAGAGGAAAATTATAGGAGATATCTGTGTCGGAGTTGGCTTTTCAACGAGTCGTAATAAAAGCCGGAACGACTCTACTGACTGGTAAAAGTGACAAGTTGGATTTGGTTCGCCTGAAATCTTTGGTTAAACAGCTTGTGCATCTTCATCGGGTTGGGGTAGAGGTCTTACTGGTTACATCGGGAGCTGTTGCAACCGGCCGGCAAGTTCTTCGACGTAGTAAAGAGACAGAAATCATAGATAGGGCGGCAACCTCCACTGGAGAAGGTCCATTTAGGCAAGTGCTTGCTTCAATTGGGCAGAGCAGGCTTATGCAAACGTACATTCAGGAGTTCGATAAATACGATATCCCTGTAGCACAAGCGTTGTTGACCCGAAATGATATCGCTGACCGGCTAGGTTACTTAAACATTAGGAGCACCTTACTGTCCTTAATATCCCTGGGAGTAATTCCTATTTTGAATGAGAATGACGTGGTGGCCTTAGAGGAATTGCAAGGTGAAATCTTTGGTGATAATGATACGCTTTCATCCCTAGTTTCTAATATCGTAGATGCAGATCTTTTGGTAATGTTGGGGGATATTGGAGGGCTATTTACCTCCAATCCGGAAGATGACCCTGACGCAAGATTGATATCCTTGGTTGAACGTACGGAAACAGTCGAGTCCTATGCATGGGGGTCAACCAATGCATTGGGGCGTGGCGGGATGGTGGCAAAGCTCGCA
Organism: uncultured Dehalococcoidia bacterium; assembly: GCA_964437045.1. GTDB lineage: Bacteria > Chloroflexota > Dehalococcoidia > Lucifugimonadales > CAYTFF01 > CAYTFF01. The sequence goes on along the minus strand of CAYTFF010000084.1, from coordinate 4,434 downwards.
GCCGCTCAATTAGCTGCTGCTTCTGGCGCCACAGCTGTGATTGCTGATGGACGGTTAACAGATGTTTTGCTCAGAATTGTATCAGGGGAACAGGTAGGGACACCATTTCTTCCAACATCAAGTAATTTGGAAAGCCGACAGCGTTGGATGTTGTCCGCCATCAATCAAAAAGGTAATTTGATGGTTGATCAAGGGGCTGCTAAGGCCTTGAAGAGCGCTAACAGTAGTTTGTTGCCGGCAGGGGTACGTTCAGTCATCGGGGAATTTGTCAGGGGGCAAGTGGTTGCAGTGAATAACGAAAAAAATGAGTCTGTTGCTGCCGGGATAGTGAATTATGATTCTCAAGATATCAAAAGGATTATGGGAGCTCATTCAACGGGTATCAATGAAATATTAGGGCATGATTTTGGTGAAGAAATAGTCCATCGTAATAATATGGTAATTTTTTGAATGAACGGATTCTATCCGGAATGGTTGATGAATGATGAATGAAACTACTATCTCTCCAACATTGCTCAACATGGGAATCAAGGCTAAGAAGTCCAGCAAAGAGGTGGCGAAGATTTCGTCGCGGCTAAGGAATAAAGCTTTAGAAGCGATTGCTGAAGCTTTAGGTAGTTCTCATGACGTTATAATTGATGCCAATAAAAAAGATCTTGAAATCGGGAACTCAGCTGGCCTCACTGAGGTAACACTTGACCGGTTAATGTTGGACTCCTCTAGGTTAAATGAAATCTGTAACGGAGTTCTTGTGGTCGCTTCCTTACCAGACCCGATTGGTGAGGAATTTGATGCGAGGACCTTAGAGAATGGGCTGAGAATTGCCAGGAGAAGGACTCCGCTTGGCGTGATAGGCTCCATCTATGAAAGTCGCCCCAACGTCACTGCGGATATCGCATCGCTATGTTTAAAATCTGGGAATGCGTGTGTTCTTCGAGGCGGCAGTGAATCAGTCTATTCTAATATCGCGTTGGCAACGTTGATAAGAGATGCAATAGATCAAGTCGGCATTCCAAAGGATTGTGTCCAAATCTTAGAAGATCAAAACCGGTCGTTAATTACCCAAATGTTAACTATGAAGGAGTATTTTGATCTTCTAATTCCGAGAGGGGGTGCAGACCTTATCAGGTTTGTGGGTGAGAATGCTTTAATGCCAGTGGTTACTGGAGGAGTAGGAGTCTGCCATCTTTATGTTGATAAAACTTCAGACTTGGAGATGGCCAAAGATATAATCCGAAATGCGAAAGTACAGCGCCCGACGGTATGTAATGCGTTAGATGCCGTGCTTATTCATTCTTCGGTTGCACATGATTTCCTGCCCGAACTTACTAAACATTTGGAGCAGGATGGTGTAGAGTTACGGTGCGATTCACGATCCCTCTCGTTGTTAGGAGAAGAAAAATTCCCTAACGTGACCCAGAGCGACCCGAGTGATTGGGGTACAGAATTCCTCTCCCTGATTTTAGCAGTTAGGATTCTTGATACCCTTGACGAAGCTTTGGAACATATGGACCGGTATGGAGGACATTCGGAGGCTATTATTACTAGTGATTATGAAGTTGCACAGAGGTTCTTAAACGAAGTGGATTCTTCAGCAGTATTTGTCAACGCCAGCACTCGATTTAACGATGGGGGCCAATTCGGTTTAGGAGCTGAAGTTGCGATCAGTACAAATAAACTCCATGCTAGGGGCCCGATGGGTTTACGTGAATTAACTTCATATAAATGGGTTGTGCAGGGGAGTGGACAAATCCGAGAGTGAGACGTATCCTCCCGCTTGTCCATAAAAATTAAGAGGTGAACCTTTGTTGAGCTTCTATTTTGAACGTGAGTGTCGAACACCCTATTCAGAGTGTTATACCGTTATGGAGGATGAAAACGTAGTAGGTCGGGTGGATTTGCACTTTACTCCGACTATCGTACATGCCACGATGTCAGTTTCTGAAAGTTTGACCCAAGAAAATATTCAGGAATTGGTTGAAACTGTAGACGAGGAATTGGTTGATTCGGTTGGAGTTATTCGTGATGAGTTAATTGTTCATGTTCATCAAGGAAGAGACTTAGGTATCTTTAGCAATCATGAATTTGAACCGGACGTCGATGAAGTTCGATAAAGTTTTCTAATTTCACTCCGTATTCTCACTTGATTTTCGGAGGGCCTTTAATGAGATGATTCCTAGAATGATTGATGCAATTCCAACTAACATTCCGAGTAGCCAAGGGTATTGTTCAGTAAGGGATTTTCTGGGAGTTTCAAATTCATTGTTATGCTGTTCGTCCTCCAAATATGCCTCAAGTAAGGGTATCCCACCTGTGGATGAGAAAAACCGTTCGATGTCATAGGTTGGTGCCTGCGAACTATTGTTCCCGTAATACAATCTATATTTACTTTTAGGGTCAGCATAGAAAAATAGCTTTCTCTCGGCGCCCCAAACTTTGATTTGGTTCATCCCCTCCAGTGGGAGATTATCCCCATCTAAAATCGTTAATCGAAAATACCTTGAATTGCTTTCTGGGAAGTTCAAACTTAATTTGCTTTGTTGGTAGGGGCCAATTTCTATCGAAAATAGCGTTCCATCCGATATGATTGTATTCCACAAATCCAGATTGTTACTTTCTTCCAGTATCACATCACGAAAAAAATGTTGTTGAGAGGTATCAATGGAGATCCTTTGACTTGGTTTATTATCACCCCCCAAGTCTAGGACAATCTTTGTAGACCTATTGTCGGTTTCTTCAAATTCAACCGTTGCTTCTACTGGGTATTCAATTTCATTTAATGGATAAATTTCGGTATGCCCGATATTGGCGCCAACAATTAGGTTCGGAAAGGGAGGGGGTTTTCTAAAATGCTTTTGGTTGAAGAAACTGGCACTTATAATCTCATGTATGTTTTCTCGCTCGAGGCCCTCGTATATACCAATAGGAAGCAGTAAAACACGTAGATACCGCGAGGTAGAAACAGGGTACCGTATAAGAGTCGATTCGGGTACTTCTCTATTTTCAGATTGCCATTTTGTGATTATTCCTTCTTCGACTTGCTCCCATTGTGATTGGTCGACACTCGTTGCTAAATTAAAAAAAATTGTTCCAAATGGTTGATTAGGGAAAACTTGCGGTGAGAAGTGGACAGTAACTTCATTGTGAAGGATCCCATCACTCCCCATGTCGAAAATAATCCATGAAGAACCTGCCGTTTCTGCCACAGAGTGGATTCGATTTGTGTATGAATTGCGGCGTGTGGTTTCTTCCGATATCTCTAATTTATAGGGTTCTTCATGTAAGTTATCCTTGATAATTCTTAGGTCATTCAGTCCTTGTCCCGCTTTCTCAAATAATTGGCCCGGGATCGGTAACACAATGAAGCTAGAAGAGGTTAATTCTTGCGGCAGGGTTAGTTCCCGAGAATATTTCCACCGTTCTAACGTAAAATCTGCTGTCGATATTTGAGTGGGAATGGTAAGAGTAATTAGAATGAAAATAAATAAACTCAACTTAGCATAAAATGACAAGAGTTCATCCTTACGTAGGGTTGTCCTCAAAAAGGAATCCTTTAATAGCGGCTTGGTATTTTTGGAATAAGAATCCACCAAATAACAAAATGATTCCTAAAGTAATGAATGCTGCTACCCGATAACCTGGAGATAGAGCGAAAGAGTCGTAGAGGAACAGTTTTCAGCCTGGGATGGTCAGAAAGGCTAATCCCCCTAATCTAACCAATTTCCAGTTTCGGATGATTCCAACTGAAAAAATTACGCTACCAAAAATTCCCCATAAAATGGTTAGTGCCAAATGTCCGATATTTTCCAGTACTTCCACCCCTTGTGAGGCCCAAATTCCTGTAGGCAGTGATTCTCGAGAAAGGAGGATTTGATGATTGAAATACATCATCATCTCAATGCTCAAAATACCGAGGGTCAAGCCGGTGCTCACTAGAATGAACAGAGGAGGAAGGAGGGTTTCTTTCCCTTCAAGGTTTTCTTGATTTAATATGAGGATTCTAGCAGCGACTCCGGTCATCAAAATCCCGACGGAAAAAGCTAGGACCCTCTCGTTGAAGAAGGGTTGGAATGAGCTCGTTAATTCGATTTGTGAATCGAAAACAATAAGTCTGAAAGCCATTGATGCAAAAACTATCAAGCTGAAAACCCGTAGCTGCAGATTATTTAACCTGAATGAAAGGAAAAGTAATACGAGTCCTTCTATCGCCCAAGCAATTGTTATCCATATGTCATGGTTACTAAAATGAAGAGGGAAGGCAATTCTCAGGAAAACAAGAGCTATGCCACTGAAGGCCATACTAAGTTTTGGATAAAATAATTTCCTCAACAAAACTAGATACCCAGATACCCCGTAAAAAATAGCTAGCGACAAAGCAAAAACGCCCATCCAACTACGATATTGTTCTTCCAAAATCATATAACTTGTTCCAAA
>CAYTFF010000083.1:0-5810 GCA_964437045.1 uncultured Dehalococcoidia bacterium | reverse complement strand
TTTTTTATTGCAAAAAGCAATTTCATTATTAGTGAATACTGTACGGAGGATAAAATGAGATTTTCACTATTACCTAATCAGACTATTTTCTTTGATCTTTTAGAGGAAAGTTCGGCGAATCTAAAACAGACAGCAACTGAATTGTTAGATCTTATGGAGAACTATGAGAACGTACCTGAAAAGGTAGCAAAAATAAAACAAAGTGAGAAAAAAGGTGACGACATTATACACAGGATAATGAATGAACTTCACCGAGCTTTCATTACGCCTATAGACAGAGAAGATATTACCAACCTAGGGGAGCGACTTGATGATGTGGTGGATGCTATAGAAGAAGCAGCGCGCTATATGATCGAGTACCAAATAGAAAAACCCACTCCTAATGCAAAACATTTAAGTCTTATCTTAACATTTTGCGCGGACGCTATAGTTAAATCAATTCAACTATTAAAAGTTCGAGGTTCGAAGCTACAACAACTTATACCCCTAAAGGATAAATTAAACGAACTAGAAGATGAAGCGGATCGTGTTACTAGTCAAGCTATGGGCGAACTTTTTCAATCTTATACGGCTATAGAAATAATAAAATGGAAGGAAGTATATGCTCAATTAGAAGGAGCAACAGATCGATGTGAGGAAATCGCTGTGATTTTAGAGGGAATTGTAATAAAAAATGGATGATTTAAGTCAAATATTATTTATTGTCACGGTTGGATTAGCTCTTAGTTATGCTTTTGCAAATGGATTAAATGACGCAGCTAATGCAATAGCAACTGTAGTAGGAACTCGAGTGCTTAGTCCCGCGGCTGCAGTAATCTTGGGCGGTTTTATGAATTTATTTGGTGCCGTTACAGGAACCGCAGTTGCTAAAACAATTGGAAAGGGGATAGTTGATCCTGAGTATATGACCCAGGCTGCGGTAATGGCAGCCATTTTAGCAGCGGTAATTTGGGTCGTATTCGCTACTAGATTTGGATTTCCTGTTAGCGTAAGCCATTCTTTAGTTGCTGGTGTTTTAGGAGCCGGATTTGCAACTGCTGGATTGGCCAACATCAATAATACTGTGGTCATAAAGGTAATCATGGCTTTGGGTTTATCTCCCTTATTCGGCTTCACAGGTGCCTTCATATTTATGGTAATCCTCTATTGGACCTTCCAAAAATGGACACTCCCTAACATAAATCGATTATTTAGCAAATTACAAATACTTTCAGCCGCCTTTCTTTCATATAGTCATGGTAAAAACGATGCTCAAAATGCAATCGGAATAATGGCTTTAGGTTTGGCTGTTTATAACTCTCAGGAAGTAACCGTCGAATTTTGGATGCAAATATCGTGTGGATTAGCAATTGGAATAGGAACAGCATTAGGTGGATGGCGTGTTATAAATACATTAGGTTCAAAAGTAACTAAGCTAATTCCAGCAAGTGGATTTGCCGCTAACGTAGCAGCAGCCGGAGTGATTGAGGCAGCCTCAACCATAGGACTACCAGTTAGCACAACTCACACCTCCAGTAGTGCAATTATGGGTGTTGGTATCACACGTGGGGTATTTGCAGTAAAATGGGGGGTTATTAAAGGAATTCTAGGAGCTTGGATCATAACCTACCCAATATGTTCAATATTAGGATGGGTAATAGCAAAATTACTTGCGATGGTTTTTTAAACAATACTATTTATTCACCAATAGAGTTCCAATAACTACATAAATATAGCCAATGAAATGTTCAAATTAATGCTGTAGTTCCAATTACGCCGGCATCTTCCAATTCCTTTATTTCGATCTTTGTCATGCCAAGTAAACTACCAAATATATAGTAATTGTCTTCACCTAGACATGGGGCTGCTTTACGTACTTGGCCCGGGTTTTTAGAAAATCGTGGAACGAATCCAGGATAGAAGTGCGTTCCAACATACTTCCTATCAATTTTTTCGAAGAATCCTCGGGATTTAAGGTGGGTACTTTCAGCAACATCTTGATTATTTAAAACTGCCCCTGCTGGAATTTTTCCCTTTTGAAGCAGCTCAGCAATTACTTTGTTATCATGCTTTAAAGTCCAAGCCTCGATAATACTATTCAATTTATCTTGATTATGCCATCGACTCAATCCGTCAGAAAAAAGAGGCGTTTTTAGTAATTTGCAATTTTCCATTATCTTACATAAATTTTCCCACTGCTCATCAGTTCCTACAGAAATATTCACCCATTTGTCCTTTCCTTTACATTTATAACAACCATGAGGAGCCATATATGGATGCCTATTTCCACTACGTTTTTGAATTTTGTCGTTCATAACATAATTCATAAAAGGAATAGCAACATGATGAATTGAACTTTCCAAAAGAGCAACTTCAATATGACGTCCTTTACCTGACGTTACACGATGTCTTAAAGCCATCATAACAGCGATAGCTCCATTAAGCCCTCCAACAGGATCACCATATGCATTTGGTTGGAGCCTAGGCCCTTCATTTTCATATCCCGTCAATGAAGCTATTCCCGACATACAATCTATAGTAGTACCAACACCTAGATAATCTTTCATAGAGCCATTAAGACCAAATGCAGGCATCGAAACCATTATTATCTGGCTATTTCGGTCAGTTAATACTGGATATCCAAGATTTAGATTTTTCATGACCCTAGGTGTAAAATTTTCGATCACTACATCTGAAATATCAATTAAATTTAAAAGCATTTCCCTACAACGTGGGTCAGTTAATTCTAGAGTAACGCCAAATTTATTTCTATTAACAGTATTAAATAGTGAAGATTGTTCGTAAGGTTTTTGGCCACTATCTGGAGTACTAACACCAGTTCGCCACCAGTCCAAATGCCCTCTGGCTTCAACTTTAATAACCTGAGCTCCAAAATCTGCTAACAGCATTGATACAAGTGGCCCAGCCCAACCCATAGACATATCTATAACCCTAATATTTTTTAGTATTCCCTCTAACATTCAGATTATTACCCCGTTTCTTAACCTAATTAATTCGTCAACAGTTAAGCCTAACCATTCAATAAATATTTCTCGGTTATGCTGCCCTAACAGTGGTGCAGGATCAGTATTCATACGTTGATCATGTCCTAGTCTAAATGATTGACCTGGATATTCTAATTTTCCTACTACTGGATGACTTATAGAGGTGAAAAACTCTCTTTCTTCAAGGTGTTTGTTTTTATGGATCCCAGCCATATCTGGTATTGAAGCAAACGGTAGGAAGAGCTCTTGGGCTTTATGGAAAATTTCTTCAGATGTATGCTGGGAAAACCATGGTCTAGCTATTTCCTCCAATTTAGGTGTCATTTTTGCAACATTTTCAAGAGTGCTGAAATTAGTGTCTTCTGCAATTTCAGGCATTCCAAGTAATACTTCCCACATAAGCTGCCAACGAAAATCACCAGCAGCAAGAAAGAGTCCAAAATACCCATCTTTACATGGTTGGACGGACATGCGGATACCTTGATGGGTAGCCCAATAATGTCCAGGTCTATCCTTTATCCTACCTAGATATGAATATGAAACAGTGTCGTATATTAAAGATGCTACCATGGCTTCATAAACTGATATCTCAATATGCTGGCCTTCACCGTCATTTTCAGATTTCAATAAACCTACCATCAAGCTAAATGCACCATAAAGCCCTGTCATTAATCTAGCTACTGGTATTCCTGGTTGCAGTGGAGATTTATCTGGATCACCCATTTGATACATGTAGGCTGTTGAACCGGCCGATATTAAGTCAGTTAATTCTTGATCTTTATAGTTTCCTGACAAACCATAATCAGAAATAGACAATGCAACTAATTTAGGATTAATATCTTGTAAAGCTTTATAATCCAGACCCATATTTTTTAGGTATTCAGGCTTCCCGTTTTCTATAATCAAATCAACTTTGGGTAACATCTGTTTCAATAATTCAAAGCCAGTTTGGTTAACAATATCAAGGGTGATACTTTTTTTATTGGTGTTGAAAAATAGAAACTCTCCACTAGTTTCTAAATTTGGAATGTCATTCTGAAAAGGTCCGATTCTTCGGGAAATATCACCCCACCCTGGTTCCTCAATTTTAATAACCTCAGCCCCGTAATCTGCCAAAAGTTTTGTGCAATAGGAACCTTCAATACCTTGGCTCAGGTCAATTACCCTAATACCATCCATTACCTTCATTGGGATTCCCTTTACTTACTCTCTTTTTTATAAAGCAATTCTACTGTAGCCCAACCGGGAGATGTACGTTCACCTTTCTCATTATCTACCCAAAGTTCACAATCTAGTAATAATTGACCATTTTCCTCGTATTTGTTAATTACTTTACCACCTACGTAAATAGTTGAATTGCGAACATCAACACCTCTATGTTGGCACCCTATCTTCTTTATCTGTCCATCAATACCAACCCAATCTTCTACTAATTTACTCATATAGGCCATTCTTAAATGTCCCATTATAATAACTTCTGGCCAACCTAATTTCTTGGCATATTCTGGATCCATATGGTACATATAAAATTCATCATTTGCTGCAGCAAATCTGTTAAATTCCATTAACGTCAAATATTTTTCTTTTCTGGGAATTATTGATCCTTCTTTTATGTCATTCCAATATAAATGTTTCATCTTAACCTCAAATATTGTTTTGATTCCAATATACGATTATCAATTGTAAATCTGGATAACTGATCTCATACCTTTACCGACAAGTTCATCGTGTTGATTGACAAACTCATACCGGCAATAAACAAATAGAAGCCGCCCTTTTCTCCCTATTTTTTCTTTAATATTATCCAAAATACAAATGGTGGTTATAGTATCACCCGGCCTTATATTAGAAATTGGTTCATATTCCCCTTCTCCATTTGCTTCAGCGCTTGATTTTGGTAATTTAACCACTTTAGCGGATAAACCATGCCCCAATCTCGTAAAAAAGCATGGTGGAGCAATTATACCTTTGTATCTGGTTTTTTTAGCAAAAACTTCATCAGTATATAAAGGGTTAGGAGGGTCAGGCCATGCTACAGCTTTAGCCCACTCTTTTATCATGTTCAATTCAATAAGTTCAGGTTCTCCAATAGCTTTATTACCGATCTGTGATTGTAAATGTTTTAATGAAAGTGTATTTGAATCCATTTAAGCCTCCTTATTCATTTAAGAGGATAGTAATTATTTATCAAAATTCCAAATTTTATATGCATTCTATATTCTTAAATTTTTCAATTTCAATTCTAGAATAGCCAAGAGATTTCAGAATTTCGATCGTATGCTCACCATGTGATGGTGCAGATTTATTTGAATCTATTTCAATATTATTAAAATTTACAGGTAGTTTAACCGTATCTATAAATCCCTCAGTAGAATGAGGGGTCTTAACTTTAATTCCACTAGCCAAAACCTGAGGATCTTGGAATAAATTGATGTAGTCATAAACAGGAGCGTTTGGAATATCTGCTTTATCAAACAGATCGCACCATTCCTGAGTGGTACGCTTAATAAATATTGGTTCTAATTTTGCTTGCAGGTCTTTTTGTTTATCTAATCTACCTTGAAGAGTATTATATGATGGATCATTCTTTAAATCTTGGGCTCCCAATGTGTCACACAGCCGTATCCAAAATTTATTTAGGAAAGCGGCTATTGATATATAGCCATTTTGTGTCTTGAAACTATAGACAGGTGAGGCGTATGGGCTGTGATTACCAGTCCGTAATGGATTCTTACCGGTGGAAAAGAAATCCATTATTCTAGGTGTTTGTTGTCCAATCAAAGTTTCAAGCAAAGATATATTCCACCTCTCACAATTACCTGTGAT
>CAYTFF010000082.1:2010-5839 GCA_964437045.1 uncultured Dehalococcoidia bacterium | reverse complement strand
ATAAAGCGCAACAAATTATTAATACGAAATTGTTCAGAACTTATACTACGAAAGATGTGATAGGAGTAGAATTGGGAGGGGCATTAAAAAACATTATATCACTAGGAGCTGGCATTTGTGATGGCTTAGGTCTTGGTGATAATTCCAAAGCAGCTTTTATGACTAGAGGTTTAGCAGAAATCACCCGACTGGGTATTGCTGCAGGAGCAAAACCATCAACTTTTGCTGGCCTAGCAGGAATGGGAGACCTAATTGCAACCTGCTATAGCAATCTTAGTCGTAACCACAAAGTTGGGGTCAAGCTATCCCAAGGATTAGATATTAATAAAATACGTTCATCGATGAATAACGTGATTGAAGGTATTGACACTACGATTGCTGCTACTAATATGGCAAAGAAACTAGGAGTGGAGATGCCAATAACATTTATACCCTATCAAGTATTATTTGAAGGTTTGCCTGTAGACCAGGCTATATTTAAACTGATGTGTCGCCCTCCTAGTACTGAGTAAAAGGATTTATAGAAATACCATAGATAGTTTTATGCCTTCCCCAACGATAGAAATAATATTTCTAACTTCCCTTGCAATAGGTTTTTCCGGCGCTATTTCTCCAGGCCCTTTATTGACTTATACCATTACAGAATCATTGAAAAAAGGCTTCATAGCCGGACCCTTAATTAGCATGGGGCACGCACTTATTGAGTTAGTTTTGGTAATTGTTTTTGCTTTGGGCATCGATTTATTTGTATTTAGCGATAAGGTATTTGCAATTTTAGGTACTACTGGGGGATTATATTTAGTCTGGATGGCATATGGTATGTTAATTAAGCCACCAGCTTTTGATTTAGTAACTAGAAGCTCTGAAAGTAACCTCCAACAATTTGGCAACCAAATTGTTGGGGGTATTCTACTTAGCATAACAAATCCATTTTGGAGTTTATGGTGGACTACGATCGGATTGAGTTATCTAATATGGGCAAGGAATATAGGAGTTATAGGAATTTTATCCTTCTATACTGGACATATAATGTCCGATTTTATCTGGTATGGACTTATTTCATTTGGTATAGGATCTGGAAGACATTTAATCAGTCCTCAAGTTTATAAGATGTTAATGTTGATTTGTGGCCTATTCCTATTATGCCTAGCCGGTTATTTCATTGTTAGTGCCTTTAATATTCTGCTTTTTAATGATCAGGCTTAAAGGCTGTAAATGCTACCCAATCATCTTCTTTATTAATATCCTCTATAGTTAAACCTATTTCAGATAATGTTTCGACAACTTGAGCTTCTTTTTCAGCAATTACTCCAGAAATAACTAAATACCCTCCTGGTTTTAATGAATTTACAATATTTTCAGCCAAATCAATTGCTACTTTTGCGGATATATTGGCCAGTATAATTTCATATGAATCAATACTTATCGAGTTGAATACAGATGAACCTAATTTGAGATTAACTGTATTAACAACTCCATTATCAATCACATTTCTTTTAGCTACTTTAATAGCTATAGGATCAATATCAACTGCTAAAACTTCACTGGCGCCTAATTTTGCCGCGGCTATCGCAAGAATTCCAGACCCAGTACCAACATCTAAGACTTTTTTCCCTGGTTTCATTAATCTCTCTAATTCAAGTAGACACATACGAGTAGTAGGGTGATGACCGGTACCGAAAGCCATACCTGGATCCAAGTCAACAATTATTTCATCACCTTTGGGATAATATGGTCTCCAAGTTGGCCTTATTACAATTCGTTTTCCTATATGGAGCACAAAAAAGGTTTTTTTCCAAGCATTTCCCCATTCTTCTTCATCTAATGTCCGAACTTTTAAACTAGAGATTGGCGCTACTTTAGCCACTAAGCGAACTCCAACATCTATATAGTTTTGACTGGCTTTGGTAGTAGCATCTACAGGCAGATATGTCCTTATAATGGCTGATTGGCCTTCTTGAGGTTCTTCTTCTCCTTCATCCGGATTGAACCCACCAACCACCTCCACTGAAACCCCTTGACCATAACGGGTAAATATATGTGATAATGGCTCTACATATTCTTGAGGGGCCTCTACGCTTAACTCTAACCATTTAGAACCCATTTAGAAACCATCCGTATGTTTTAACTAACAACACTGAGAAGATTTGATAATTTATGGAAACCAACTCTTGTCCTTTTCAGGGACTGATTCTGGTTTCTTTAAGGTACTTTTTAAATCGTGGAAAATATCTTTTTGATCCTTAGTAAGATTACTAGGGGTTACCACTATAACTTGAACTAGCTGGTCTCCTCGTCCATTCCCATTTCGATTTGGTACACCTTTATCTTTTATACGAAGTAGTTCTCCAGATTGTATGCCAGATGGAATTGTAAGACTTATAGGTCCATCCAAAGTATCCACATCTAGTTCGTCTCCAATAGTAGCCTGAGCAACATTAATTGGTAATTGGGAAATAATATTAGTACCATCGCGAGCAAATTTTTGATGTGGCTTTACCTTAAGATATATATACAAGTTTCCCGGACGTCCTCCATTAGATCCAGCTTCGCCTTCCCCTGTTAATCTAATCCTGGTATCATCATCCACACCTGATGGTATATCAACAACCAAATTCCTCTTAGCTCTTTGCCTTCCAGATCCTTTACACTTTGAACAACTTTTCCCAATGATCTTCCCATCTCCTCTACAACTAGAACAGATTGAAACTTGAACAAATTGCCCAAATATACCATGTTGTGTCCTACTCACCTTACCTTTGCCACGACATGTAGTACATTCTGTTTGGGTTGTGCCTGGCTCAGCTCTTGTACCTTTACAATAGGAACAGTTTTCGGTTCTCTCAATCTCAATCTCTCTTTTGGTCCCAAATACAGCCTGCTCGAACGAAATCGTCATAGAAAAACGAAGGTCTGAACCTACCTGTGCAGATGACCGAGTTCTTCCAGTAGATGCACCTCCGAAGCCATCAAAAAAGGCTTCAAAAATATCCCCAAACCCGCCAAAATTCTCGAACCCTTGAAAGCCATTACCAAACCCACCACTATTAGATACGCCTGCATGTCCAAATCGATCATATTTAGATCTTTGTTCGGGATCACTTAAGACTTGATATGCTTCGTTTATTTCCTTGAATTTTGCTTCTGAATTCTTGTTTTTATTTCGATCTGGATGATGTTCAAAAGCAAGCTTTCTAAATGCCTTCCTTAATTGCTCTTCTGAAGCATTTTTCGGAACACCCAATAATTCATAATAATCTTTTTTCTGAGTCGTCATTATATTCGCCTATCATATATTTCTTTCTAATTATAGCTTAACGTGGCAAACTATCTCAAGGAAATTATATATAATATTGGTTAGAATATAGAAAAAGATACCCTAGTATAACTACTGAAAAGAACTAACCCGCCTAAAAAATATTCCTCAGCTAGACGATTATAACTACCAAGAAATTACAAAATTCTAATTGATGGGTATCAGTTATATGATTCGAACTACCTTACTAATAACCCTTCTAACATTTCATCTAGAACTGAAGATACATATTTTACGCCGCTTAAAACACTCGAATATGACATACGAGTAGGCCCAATGACAGCCATTAATCCGGCTGTCTGACCAAGAATACCGTATCTACATAGAATAACACTCGAGTCACGTAGTACATCTTCAGAATTTTCACTTCCTATCTGAATCTTAATGGTGTGTCCTCGTGGTGCATTTTCTAAAAGAGTTTGAATCAAGGTATGGTCTTCAAGACAAGATACAATCTCTCTAAGTTTTTCACTATCTGTAAATTCAGGTTGGCTTAATAAAAAGCTAAGCCCA
>CAYTFF010000082.1:0-2000 GCA_964437045.1 uncultured Dehalococcoidia bacterium | reverse complement strand
TCGTCATGCATTATAGACGTAATATTATTACTTAAATCCTGTTCTAAACCGGATAGTCCTATTGATTTTTCCTCTACTTCAACTGCATTCAGGCCAACAAATAAGGACCTAAGTTTGATACTGGTCAATACTAAGTCTTCACTATTAAATGTATCATCAATATTTATCAATTGTTGTCTGAGTTTAGCTTCCTGTAATACTAAAATCATCAATACAAGTGAATCTTGCACCTGTACTAGTTCAACATGTTTTACTCTTGATTTTGGAGCTTTTGGGACGGTAACAAGAGCCATATTACCTGACATTCTAGCCAGAGTTGAAGCCGCTGTTTTAAACCAACTTTCAGTATTTGTACCTGCTCTATCAAAACTACGTCGATCTCTGTCAGTAATATAAATAGGCAAGTTTGTGGAATCCTCTAAAGATTCTACATAAAACCTATAACCCTTATCCAACGGCACGCGCCCAGAGGAGGTATGTGGACGTGTGATATAACCATTTTCTTCAAGATCTCCCATTTCATTTCTGACGGTGGCAGAGCTAACATTTAAACCATGCTTGCGTACTACTCCTTCAGAAGCTACGGGAATGGCAGTATCAATATACTCGCCTACTATCGCTCTTAGGATTGTGGACTTTCTTTTTGTTAACATAATCCCATCTGAAATTAAATAAAAGAACTTGTTTAATTACATGGCTGAGGTTACTTATAAAGTGGAATTTAGCATGCCTAATCTGTACTGTCAAGGTAATTGACCATCGGGGCTACCACTGATATACTCAGCTACGCAAAATAGTAGTTTCTATATAGGAAGAATTATGGAAATCACATCAATTAATGGCCCATGCTTTAAGGTTATAACAAATGAAGCAGTATTGTTTACTGACCCATCATTTGCATCACAAGATACCCTCAGCAATATTTCATCCATAACTGCTGTAACGTTTAGTGTTCCTACTGAAAATAGAAACGATTATACAGGACTACCAGGAAACCCTAAAATCATACAAGGACCAGGAGAATATGAAATTTCCTCTATTTATATTCGTGGTTTAGGGACACCAGACAAATCTCCAGATGAAGTAAACCAAATAAATACCATATACTTAATACAAACAGAAGGTTTGATCATTTGCCACTTAGGGCATTTAACAACAATACCTACAAATCGGGATATAGAAGAGTTAAGTGGTATAGATGTCCTATTTGTCCCTATTGAAGGACATGGTTTGATAACTCCCAAAGAAGCAGCCGAACTAACTAACTCTATTTCCCCAGATATGGTAATACCAATGGCGTATGAGAAGAATGGACTGAACAAAACATATCAAGATGCTCTGACTTCTTTTTCTAAAGATATAGGAGTAAAGGAATTAGATAGTCGTTCCAAGTTAACCTTAAATAAATCGGCTGTTACCAGCGAGACTCAACTAATTGTCCTGGAACCACTAGAAAGTTAATTTAACCCCCTAAATTAAAGGGGTTAAACCACTCCACCCTATATCACAGGTCATTTTAAACGGTAAACACCCTTCTACGTCGTGATTAGGATTAGATATTCCCAATTGGAGGTTTGATCTTTGGGGCATTATACCTACATTTAAATTGGATATGGGTATTATTATTACACTTATTTCCAGTATCCAATTAGATAAACATCATTTAGTTAAACATTCAAGTCTAGGATTTTTGTTTTTTCCTTAACATCAGAAGAGCACCAACAGGGGCTCCTAGCAGTAAAAGATCTGTCGCACCATTTCCAGAGACATCGGTTACTGGTGAGGAGCAGGTCAATCCGCCTGATGGTTCAGGAGTGGAAGTTGGAGTAGCTGTTACCATTATTATTATTGGAGTAGGGGTAGGTACTCTAGTTGGTACTGGAGTGGCTGTCGGTACTGGTGTCGCAGTCGG
Source organism: uncultured Dehalococcoidia bacterium (assembly GCA_964437045.1). GTDB lineage: Bacteria > Chloroflexota > Dehalococcoidia > Lucifugimonadales > CAYTFF01 > CAYTFF01. The sequence goes on along the minus strand of CAYTFF010000082.1, from coordinate 88 downwards.
TACTCGTGTCGCAGTCGGTACTGAATTAGCTATAGGTACTACTGTAGAAGTAAGATCTCGTTTACAAGTAATATAACCAGTAGAATAA
>CAYTFF010000081.1:0-5840 GCA_964437045.1 uncultured Dehalococcoidia bacterium | reverse complement strand
TCATTATAGAAACACTAGATGCATTTGAAAATAAGATAGATTCTAAAAATGTTGACTTATCAAAAATTATAACTCTGCCATATATTAATCCTTTAACTGGCCCTATTTATATTGTTGGAGCAGAAAAAGGTGATTCTATTGCAGTAAAAATTCATGAAATAACTAATACTAGAGATTATGGAGTGAGCTGCGTTATACCACAATTCGGTGGTCTTTGCGGAACTACATTTACTAGAACACTTAATCAAGACCTAGAACAAAGGATACTGTTACACCATATAAATAAAGATGGCATTAATTTCAGTAATGAACTCGAAATACCCCCCATCCCATACCAACCCTTTTACGGGACTATTGGGACATCTCCGGAGATTGAAGCTATTTCATCCCTATCACCCGGCTTTCATGGAGGAAATATGGATGCCGCTGATATATGTCCTGGCAACATAGTATACCTCCCCGTAAATATTGAGGGGGCATTATTATATATAGGCGATGGACATGCGGCACAAGGTGATGCTGAAGTATCGGGTGTGGCTGTTGAAATCCCCACAAGAGGCACTATTACTATCGAATTAATCAAAAACAAGTTTATTGGAACCCCAAGGGTAGAATCAGAAGATTATATAATGACAATAGGAAGTGCTAGACCAATGGAAGATGCTGCAAGAATAGCATTTCATGAACTAGTAAATTGGTTAGAAATAGAATTTGGAATAGAGAAGATTTTAGGATATCAATTATGTTCGCAAGTAGCTAAAGTCAGGGTGGCGAATATGGTTGATGTACTCTATTCTATCGTTGCTAAGTTTCCAAAAAGATATTTGCCCAATACCAAAATGATTAACGGAACATGGCTACGAGAATATGGTCCTGCATAAAAAATATCTAGGTATTAAAATATCACATTTATAGACTAATCAGGTATTTCATTAAATCTTTGGCTAATGATATCTCTAATAAAATGTTTATATGCTTCAAAATTTGAATCTGATTCCCATGCTCTCATCATTACAAAAGTATCTAAGTCCCATGTAATCATATTGTCGTTATTATTTCCTCGCATAAGGGAATATTTCTCCCTCTGTGCATATTCTCTTGCAGTCTCCAACCAATCATAATACGCTTTATCTAAATGATCTCTTTCTACATAACCAAACTGCCCAGTGACATCAAAATGTTCACGCAATGCCATCGCCCAACTTGTTTCTTTTATTGTAAAAGCCTCCTGGTAAAGTTTAAAAAGTAATACATTAGATGCAGGATCCCACCAGTCTATCTCTCTATGAGATTTTGAATTAATCCAAGGTAATAATCTTCTATTGCTAGGATCGTTTGAAAAAATATATCCTGAATTTTTGATTTCTTTTTTCAGGTCATGTAGAACCTGCTGGAGCTTCCGTTTACTTATACATCTGTCCCAGAATGTTTGATTAAGTTTAAATAAAATTTGATCTATAGTATGTTTTTTGTACTCAGGGTTTTGCAATTTCCTGTCCTCATCATTCAACCAGATGATATGGGCTTTATCAATAACTTGTTTATCAATTCGTCGGTTTGCCATTTATATCTCTTAATTACTTAATTATTTTATAATAATGCGTTAAATATATTTTATTGGGAGTTAAATTATTGTTATAATACGTTTTGGTACTACAATAAAGCATTTTTTACCTAAAGCAAATCAGCGATATTATCATTGTTTAATCAATTATTTAATTTAATAGGTCTGAATTTAACTAAACATCTGATATAGTTTATATATGGTTTCAGATAAAAATCTAAAAAATGCAGTTATAATCCAACATGAAGCGGTTGAAACACTTGGAACTAACTTCACTGAAATTCTTAAAAATAACGGTTTTAAACTTAATATAGAGAAGATTTACAAAGATAAACCAAATTATTCTGAGTTCAACCCGTTACCTTTAAATGAAATACAACTCATTATAATATTAGGCGGCTCATTCTCAGCTAATGATAAATATGAAGCTCTACAAAAAGAAGAAGCTTATATTTATGACGCATTAACCAGAAAAATACCTACATTTGGTATATGTCTTGGTGCTCAACTAATGGCGAAGGCTCTAGGAGGGAAAGTTACTCGTTCAGGGGGATATCAATTTGGTCTCAGGAAAATATTTGTGACCCAACCAGGAGATATTGATGAAGTGTTTGGGCATATTACCATACCATTAGTACCTACTCTACATGGTGACTGTTTTACTATTCCCCAAAAAGCAACCAAGCTAGCTGAGGGATATATACTTCTCAATAATCATAGCTATAAAAAAATCAATATGGCATTCAAATTTAACAATTCTTATGCTTTTCAATTTGAACCTCAATTAACATTAGAGGAATTCCGGATTTGGAACAAAGTCCTTAAGGGAGATTATAAACTTATGGGGGACAATTTTGATTCAAATGAAGAAGCAAACAGGAACGAAAGGGAATTTGCAAAATTTTCTTCAATCCACGAGAAGCAGATGGGACTAATGTTCAAATCATTCCTTAAAAATGCAGGCCTCATAGACTAACCTAACGGTTCATCATAGATGTAGCAGTATTTTCAAAATAATCAATAACCATACCCTGATCATATGGTGAGAGTTTCATGGACTTGACTGCTGATTTCATATGTTTAACCCAAGTATCCCGTTCCAACTGACCAATAGCAAATGGAATATGCCTAAGGCGAAGTCTGGGATGACCTCTCTTCTTAGAGTAATCCTGGGGACCACCCCAATACTGGGCCAAAAATCCTGCTAAATTAACCTTTCCTGGCTCCAAATCTTTGGGATAAAGTGGGCGTAAAATCGGATCATCAGAAACTAATCTATAAAATTTTTCAACCAGTTCGACAAAAAATGATTTTCCGCCCACCCTTTCATAAAGCGTGTTTGGATTGGTACCAGATTGTTCATAATATTGAATCATAATATGAATATATTTTACTACGAAAATTAATAATTAATTAATAATTATGGAGCCCCTTATCCATAAATAAACATCAATACCAATAGATTAATCTACAAATTACAATATTAAGTATAACTCTTTGACAAGGATCCCAATACTAGAGCTAAAAAGTACGATATATACTGCAATTCTAAAAATACGCTCATTCACATGATATATTAGCCGAGATGCTATTATACTCCCTAATGCAAGCGGAGGTACAAACAAAGCTGTAGCAATCAATTCTGATATACCATAAAGGCCACTAAATACATGATAAATCAATACCAGAATTCCTACTACTGCAAATAAAGTCGATAAATTTGCCCTAGTCCTTTGTTTCCTCCATCCTTGATTAAATGCAAACAAAACAAAAATTGGGCCTCCCAAGGCAACTGATGAATATAGAAAGCCTAGCATAGCCCCTAGCGGAGTGGCGACCAGCTTTTCCTTCTTAAATTTATACCTTAATCCACTTATCGGAAGAATCGCCATCACAAGAACCACTCCAATAATTAAGAAACGTAAGCTACTATCATCAAGGATTTTAATCACTAGGGTTCCTAAAGGAATCATAGTGAGGGCAGCTATCGTTAAAATGATTATTAACGACTTGTCTATATCTTTTCTAGATTGATAAGAGACTGTCATCATAAGAATGGCAAATAAAGCAACATTTAGTTCAACAACTAATTTTGAGTCCAGAAATATAAGAAATAAAGGAGACATTATCGTCCCAAACCCGAAGGATGTTATGCCAACCGTTGTACTAGCAGCCAGTACAATCACTTCAAGTATGAGAAAGGCTTCTAATGATATTTCAGGCAAAAGTTACCACCAGCTTATAACAATGGATGTTTTCTTGCAGACGGTTGAATTTCTTCAAGTATACTCGCTACATTTATTAATAACGCCTCATCTAAATGTCTGGCAACCAACTGAACTCCGATTGGCAGCCCTTTAGAGGTCCATCCAAATGGTACTGAAATGGCCGGTGAACCAGTCAAATCCCAAGGCACTGTAGCTCTTAAAGAATGCCTAGAAGGAGTTTTTATACCATTGATTAAAAAATCTTTTTGACTATGCGGGTATGGTGGCATAGGAGCACTTGGACATAGCAAAACATCATATCTTTTAAAAAACTCAGCCGTCTTAAGGCGAATTATTTCCCAACCCTCCACTGCCTGTAGATATTGATTAAAAGATGGCATAGATATTCCCAGCCTTTTCTGCATATTACTATGTAGCTGTTCCTGTCTCTCTTGTATGACCTGATTGAAATATTCTCTACCCTCTGCAGTATAGACAGCCAATGTGATTTCCTGTGGGTCATTCTCTTCCAGAAAATCAAGTGGTGCCTCTTCAACATTGCATCCCAAACTTTGAAGTGCTTTGGCAGCATCTTGTATAACTTTCTGAACTTCTAGATCTACGGGACTGAAACCTACTTCCTTACTCCATCCAACACGTATCTGTGAAAGCTTATCTTTTTCATCTAATAGCTGAATAGGGGGGAACGATATTGCATAATGGTCAATATTATCAGGTCCAGAAATTATATCTAACGCCAAAGCAATATCTCTAACACTTCTTGCCATAGGACCTACATGCATAGCTTTTAACAGAGTTTCAGGCCAATGACCCGTTAAAGGAACCCTTCCATGAGTAGCCTTAATTCCAAATATATTACAATAATTTGCAGGTTGTCTTATAGAACCCCCCAGATCACTTCCAATACCAAGAGGCGACATACCACTGGATATAGCTGCAGCCTCCCCACCACTCGAGCCACCTGGGGTAACACTTAAATCCCATGGATTATTTGTACATCCAAATATATCATTATCTGATTCCCACCACATGGCAAATTCTGGCATATTCGTTTTGCCTATCAATATACCCCCAGCATTTTTTAACCTGTCTACAACTGAGGCATCAGTATCTGGAATGAATGACTCAAAAAGCTTTGATCCTCTTGTCGTACGTATACCTGCGGTATCAATGCAATCTTTTATTGTAAATGGAACACCGTGAAGCGGTCCCCATAAATCTCCTTCCATTAAAGCCTTTTCAGCCTTTAAAGCCATTTTAGTTGCCTGCTTAGACATTGTTACAAGCGCATTGATTTTAGGATTAAGTTTTTCAATACGTTCAAGATGGGCATTTAAAACCTCAACTGGAGAAAGAGATTTAGATCGTATCTTTTCTGCGATTTCCATTGCATCTAAGAAACATATTTGTTCAGTCATCAGTTATTCTCCTTTAAGCCCTTTCATACAAGGTATCATTAGCAATTGCCATAGCAGTTACTGAAGCATCCCAACCACCATAAAACATTAAATGATATAAAAGCTCCATAACCTGCTCTCTGGTCAAACCCAAATTGATGGCTGCCCTAATATGGTTGGGGAGCTGTTTCTCTCTGCCAAGCACTACAAGTGCTGAAATGGTACATATAATTCTACTCTGAAGATCTAAAGCTATCCGATTCCAGATAACCCCAAATATATAGCCGATGGTCTGCATAGCATAATCCATATCATATACCTCACTATGCTTGATCACTGGTACTGGCCCCTTTTTGCCATATACTTTAAGACGAACTTCTGAAGCAATATTTTGACGCTCCTCTTCTGTTTGCGCTATAGATATGGGTTCTGGATCAAAGGAAACATCAGGAGTATCTTTAAAAACTTCATTGGCAATATTGAGGGCATTTAACGTGGTAGGTGCTCCTCCATGAGGCATCACATGAAGAATAACTTCCGCTATCTGCTCCTTTGAAACCCCAGCAGCTAACCCATTCCTGATGTGATTCTTTAATTGTGGTGCTCTACCTAATACTGTTAAAGCTGTAATTGTGGCGATACTACGATATT
>CAYTFF010000080.1:4516-5859 GCA_964437045.1 uncultured Dehalococcoidia bacterium | reverse complement strand
AGACTCCGATTTGGTGACCTAGACTGTCCACATTGTGGTGAAAATATAGATGAAACTCTAAAGGAGTGGGCCGAAAAAACGATAGGCGATTTAATTAGCTAACTAACTATTTACAAAGAGGTATGACTTCTTCTGCAAACATCTGTACTTGGTCCTTAAGTTCCCCAAATTCATCCCCTGCAATATGCTGGGCAACTATGTGAGTGGCTCCTACTTTCTCTCTCTCTATTATCATTTCAGCAATCTCTTGTGGAGTGCCTACATAATGAGAAGGCAAAACCTCTTCCAATTTTTTACCAGATGCGAGAACCCTGGCTCCTACAAAACTATCCCTATATCTATTTACAGCTTCCTCATGAGTACGCGCAATACTTAACCCACCATCACAAATTATATCAATTTTTGATGGGTCTCTATTTTCACTTTCTGCCAATGCTTTTACCTCATCCGATTTTTGCCTAACTTGTTCAATAGTCGAATGTCCTACAACCCATCCATCCCCATATTTAGCAATCCTAGCCGCCGTAGCTGAGGCAGCTCCTGAAACATAAATTGGGAAATGCGGTTGAATTGGTTTTGGATGAAATGCAACATTATAAATTGAGTAGTATTCACCCTCAAACGTTGCTTCAGTTTCGTCAAAAAGAAGCCTCATAACCTGAATGCCTTCGTCTAGCATTTTCCCTCTATTAACTTTAGTCTTAGAAGCAAATAGCATTTCATATTCGGGTCTTATAGCTCCCAATCCAACCCCAAATATCGCTCTCCCATTACTAAATACGTCGAGTGTGGATATTTCCTTAGCTAGCATTACCGGATCTCTGAAAGGAAGTACAATTACCCCAAACCCAAGACCAATTTTATTGGTTGCTGCTGCAATATACGACATGGATACAACTATCTCATACCAATTCAGGTTATTTGCCCCAAATTTTTCTCGCATTGCAGGAACTGGAGTAGCAAAATCACTTCCCCAAATAAAGTCGATCCCTAACTTCTCAGCAAGCTGACTGACTTCCACCATATCTTGAGGTCCACAGAATAATGGTGTCACATCGAACCCTTTTCTACAGGTAGGTATTCCCACACCAAATTTCATATTTGCCCTCTCATATCATTAAAAAATTAATGGGAGAGTGAAAGTTAACTTATCACCCTCCCCCTAATTTTTCTTATACCAGCTTTTCTACAAACCTCTGAACTCCAACCTGCGACCACGGAAATTAATGAATTGCATGTAATTTTTCCCCTGTTTGTTACGATTTCAGTTACTTTCCCATTTTTTATTAGAATATCTTCTACCTTAGTTAATTGGTGAATATGAATTCCTTGTTTATCTGCAC
>CAYTFF010000080.1:0-4506 GCA_964437045.1 uncultured Dehalococcoidia bacterium | reverse complement strand
GTAGAACGAAACTATCACAAAACTCAATAAACGCAGGGGCAATCAACGCCAATAAGCTTACTGGCACCAACACAAATCTCTTAAAACTCATCTATAGCACACTCTCTGTTCCAGAAAGTCAATGTAATGACTCTCAAAGGGTTTTTCTGTGATACGAGATTATACCTATGAATCACAGCTCCCGTATTCCGTGCTATTGTGGTGTTAATCATTATCTTGGCACTTGATTGATCTTCTAATCCTCTTCTTATGATATGGTCATCAACTTTGGCAATAACTATCTCACCTTCAGCTTCATTTTCTGCCAAAATATTGACGTCAAACTCATGTCCAACACTATCTTTCCAAGGATCTGGTTCGTTTCTAGTCTTTATATCTTCTATTACCCTTTCAATGTATAGGCCCTGAGAAGATTGTTTATTCCAGAAACTTACGGTTATTAGATTATCTGGATCGCTTTTTGAGAACAACATATATCTTGATCTGACTTGACCCGTAGACTTCGCAATTTTTGTATTATCCCTAACCTGTTTCTTGGCTCCTTCGAGCATGCCTTTGTTAACTACATGAAAATCTAGTTTCGCTATCATTCACTTCCCCCTTAGATATGATGACCGGAGACTATAATAGCCTTGTTTACTTGTCAACCCTATCACCAAATTAATAGGGTTGCTTAATACACATGATATGTTGATAATAAATTAACTTAAACAAATTTCGTATTTTAATATGGACTTGTTTGAATATGCTAAACAACTTTCCTACTAACAATTAATTAACAACCATAAGAGGAGTACTTAATGTTTACAACCATTAGCATCCACCAAGTTATACCGGGACAAAAAGAAACTGCATTGGATATCTTCAAAACCAATACAATATTAGGTAGAAAACAACAGGGTTTCATTTCGAGAGATATCTTTATTGCAGTTGAAGACCCTATGAAAATAACCACAGTGACTTCTTGGGAAACTAAAAGTCAATTAGAAGCTTGGGCAAAAAATCCAGAACGTCCAAAACGAGATAAAGATGCTGCACCTTTATTCTCTGACATGGAAATTGTTGTTTATGAGGATGTTAAGGTTTAATAGTGATCTGCAAAAATGTGCCGCTTAAGAAATTGTATTTCTAAAATAGGCACCCTAAATCCTTGATGAATATCCCTCATAACTGCTTATATTTAATTTTGTAACAGGTCCAGGATAAAATGACCACAAATTTAGTAAATTGCATTCGATTAGGTATTGTTCTAATACTGTTTATGCCGTTGGTGGTAACTCCTGGAGTCTTCTACCCATTCTTAGTTGGCAAAACAATATATGCTCATATTTTGATAGAAATATTGTTTGTATTGTGGTTAATCTTAATCCTATTAGACCACTCATACATACCTCGTCGATCTTTGATATTAATACTATTTGGTGGCTATTTATTTATTTCTTTTATTTCAGCTATCTTTGGAATAGATTTCCGACACAGTTTCTGGTCAGACTATCAACGTATGGGCGGGGTATGGGACCTGTTACATTGGTTTTTGTTTACATTAATAGCTATTTCTATTTTAAGGGGAGCCAGAGAGTGGAGAATTATTCTGAATTTGAACCTAGCAGTTTCAATGATACTTTCTATAATAGCTTTAATACAGACCTATAATATCCCATCTCCATTACCAGACTTTCTATATCACACAGGACGTGCATATTCCACATTGGGAAATCCTTCTTATCTTGCAGGAATATTAACCATTAATATATTGGTGGGTATTGGCTTATTATTCAGTTCGTTTATTAATTCACACAAAATTGATTCCCCTACAAATAGAAGGAAACGTCCACCAAAACCCACTGACTTTACAAAATATTGGCGCTTGTTTTGGAGCCTTTCTATCATTTTGGGGATATGGGCTCTTTTACTAACTGGTACAAGAGGATCACTTATAGGTCTCTTTGTAGGCACCGGAATTTTTATTGTATTTCTAATGGCTCAAGATATTAAAAGGTTTATTATTCCTATAGCGAGTAGTGGATTAATTAGTTTAATCATAATAGGAATTATAATTACTGGAGAAACCACAACCAGTTTTTCAGTTATACCGAGCTCCTCTGGCACTACAACAACAGCACGTTTGTTAGATACTGCTCTTGAAGAAAAAACTGTTGCCTCCCGAATAGAATTAATTAAAATAGGTTTTAGAGGCATGCTAAGTAGGCCATTATTAGGATGGGGCCCCGATAATTTCCCTCGAGTTTTTGATAAATTCGCAGAGCCTAAATTTTATTCTTTAATAGCGAGATCTCAAGATAGGGCCCACAATAAAATAATTGAGGAGCTATCTACTAAAGGAGTACTAGGAACTACCGTATATTTAAGCCTTTGGTTTGTTCTAATATGGACTGTAATTAAACGAAAAAGAGATAGCAAAAGTGGAGTGATAGCGTTTTCTATAGTTGGAGCACTGATTGCTTATTTCGTACAAAATCTATTTTTGTTTGATACCCCTACTACTATGCTTCAATGGGTTCTTTTAATGGCATGGATAGTAACTAACAATGAGATGTCAAACATAAGTTTGTCGAGTATAAGGCAAAGTTCTAAACCAACTATACCAACTATACAACAATCTAATTTTGTTAAAGAAATTTTTTCAGAAACTTTAACTAAATGGATAATATCAATAATCTTGTTTATCTTATTGGTATTATCTATATATTTTCTTAACTACCGTCCATTTAAAGCAGCCCAACTTTTTGACCAAGCCTTTTACTCTTCCGGTCAACTAGAAAATTCCCTTAACATTGCAGAAAAAAGTAATAAAACCTTTCCTTCTATGTCTACCATGCCTATAAGAAGATTACTAGCGAAAGGAAATAGCCTATGGAGCGAAATGAATATTGAAGAAAAGCAATTAATTATTAACTTCGTAGTTAAAGAAGGTGAGAAAGCATTGAAAATATCTCCTACCAACCCTCGTCTTATTGCAACAATACTACCAACACTACAGGACCTCGCACCGTCTATAAAGGAACTGAATCAGTTAGATCCTCTTTTAGACAAACTTAAAAACAATGCCCCTAACAGAGCTTACACCATTGAAAGACTGGCATACCATGAATTACGTAAAGGTAACTACCACGAATCACTAAGAATGATAACGGAATTTAAGAAAAAAGCACCCTCAGATGGAAGAGGAGAGCGTTCGGTATGGCCAAGGTTTGAATAAATAGAATCAGAAGCAGAGAGAGCTATCAAAAACGAGGGAATCCCGTAAAATCAATCAGCTTGACTATAGCACAACTATCTTTTTGAAAATATTTCTACTACATAACGATATGAATATAAGTTATAAAGTAGTTATTTTTTCTTAAACAAACCTAGGAATCTATCTTGGTATTGTTCAAAAAGCCCCCATCTATCAAGCTCATTTTTAAGTATATTTGGATCACCACCCCTTTCCACATCTCTAATTAAACTCTCGATTCGCATAACAGTATCACGAGGAACACCTAATGTTGGATCAATATCTAGTAAACCCAAATTGTCTAGATCATTAACGTTGCCAGAAAGTGATGCGGCTGTAATCTCATGTATTGCCTTTATAAGAGAAACATCCCAAAACGCATCGACTCCATAAACCACCACTGAATTATCTTCACCTTTTTTATTCAAATCATCTACAATGCCTCTAGCAATGGAGGTAGGTTCTCCTCCAACTACATTAGTATCCATAGGCTCATTTTTATAGCTATATAAAAGACCTGGCATCTGGGCCCCATAGAGTTCAGCTAAATGCTCCATATACTTTCTGGCATTTGATCCAAAACCCTCCAGATTAAGCATGTAGGCTGGTGTTACAATTTGAGGCTTTTGTGCGATTACCCTTCCATCTCTTATAACACCCTCAGGTTCACTCTTTACTAGATCCTGATAGGAAGGTTTTGTAACAAGGTAATAACGAAGATTAGTAACACCGAAAGTAGCAAGCTTGGACTTTGGCATACGTACTATGTATGTCTGCTCTATAACTTGTTTAATCCATTCTTCAGGTATATCCATAGTTTATAAAACATTCATCTTTCAGTAATTTGTCCCTTATAATTCTCTAAATGTTCCTGGTATGGCTTTTCTATTTCATTCACAATCCTTAACCATTGTTGTTGAAATTCTTGTATTTGTTCAACATTAATTTCTTGATCTGGCATCATTGAGCTTTGAGCCTTTAATCCCTCTTCCATTTGCTGCTTAAGCTGTTTGTAAGCCTGTTGTTGTTGTTCCATACCAAATTGAAGATACTGTGTGACCACATACTGTATTCTTCCTGCTAAATCAGATAACTCCTTATCTTTTTGATCAATTTTAGAAAGTCCTTCGATAGCTTTATCTAGGTTATCTTTAGCAGCCTCAGATTTAGGTAGTGTTATATTAGATGCAAGTACTTCTATAAACCCTTTAAAAACATACTTGCGTTCTTCTTCGCTATATCCGTCTAAAATATCCGTTAGGTCAAGT
>CAYTFF010000079.1:0-5870 GCA_964437045.1 uncultured Dehalococcoidia bacterium | reverse complement strand
GAAAGTCTTCCAACTCCATTACCAACGTCTACTCCAATGGTAATACCGACATCTGGGCCTCAGGTAACTCCGACTCCATATAGATGGAAGGATGTTTGGCCAGTAGTTAGAATTGAGATTGATAATGGACGAGGTAATGGTGTGCTAATATCTTCTAATGAAGTTCTAACTGCTTATCATGTGGTGCAAGGTGCTTCATTTATCAACGTGATACTGCCGGGATCAAATATATCAGATGAGGAAGAGCGCCTGGCCAATTTAGTCGGCTTTAATGTTGAGGATGATATTGCTCTATTAAATATAAATCCCTTCTCATCTTCCTCATATATAGATTTCGCAAAATTGTCTCCTATTCCTTATAATGCTGATGGTAATAATATAACGGCGTGCCAGAAAGCTGTTGATAATGGGGACATAGTTGTTGTTGAAACCACCGGTAATTCTGCCAACTTTATTAGTGTAAATAGATTGTGGGGGAAGCGTTCTATTGGACTTGGTAATGGAAGGAAATTCTTAACAGACTTAGATTTGGCCTCTGGCACCAGTGGTAGCCCCATATATAATTTTGCTGGGAGATATTTAGTAGGTATAGTATTAGAAGGAACGTACATCTTATCCAACAGGTTAAATGGGATAGCCTTAGATGGTTGTGTCATCAAGGAAAGGCTACCTGAACTTAGGTCTGGTGCGAACAATTAATTTTAATGGGCTTCTATTACTACTCTAGATTATGCTACTAATTTCAAATTGCTGTAGCCTATCGTTAGATATACAATAGCTGGGTTATGAATACCCTTAAAGAAGCCTATCTTTTGGTAATAGGAAAACATATTTCCCCTTCAATTGTTAAACAACTTGTTGTCTGGGCTCCACTTTTAATATTGCTTTTAGCTTTAGGGTTGCGTTTACATGGGATCAATTGGGATCAAGGTGGAATGTTTCATCCTGATGAGCGGGCAATATTAATGAAATCTGAGCAAATTGCACTACCTCCTATAGATGATTTGGATATTCTTCTAGATGCCGAGGTAAGCTCGTGGAACCCTAACTGGTTTCCATATGGGAGCTTACCCCTATATTTGATTAAAGGGGTGCAACTTATATCTGAAAATATCCATCCGTTAGATATTTTTGATTTAAGAATAGCAGGCAGATTCATATCCGCATTGGCAGATACTACAACTGTTTTCCTACTCTTTATATTGGGAAGACGTTTTTATGGGCGTAACATAGGATTACTGGCAGCCGGTCTAACTGCTATGGCTGTGTTACATGTCCAATTAAGTCACTTTTATGCTGTTGACACATTACTGACTTTATTCACATTGGGAGCTATATTTTTTAGTATTAAATTAGCACAACGAGGAAATTTAAGGGATTCTATACTAGCTGGGGGGTTTATTGGGTTTGGCCTAACAATTAAGATAAGTATTATGCCTATATGGCTGATTTTTTTTATGGCTCATGGGTTACACCTATTTTCAAACAGCCAGTATCACTTTTATTTTGCTAAAACGAGTAAGCATAAACTAATTAACACCAGTAAATCGATTGCGGCATCAATTTTTACATCATTTGTAGTCTTCTTTTTGATACAACCCTATTCTATCTTAGATTGGCCAATATTAGCCATGGAAAGTGGTTTCTTTAATGGAATAGTTGAGGTGATAAAAACATTTTCAGGTTCAGGATTTCATGGTATCGCAGGAAATCAATTTGTGCGTGATATTGTAGAACAATCTGGGATGGTTCATCGGTTAATAGATTTTCCTTATACAAGACAATATATAGATACCCCAGCATACTGGTATCAAATCAAACAACTTGCAATATGGGGTTTGGGGTTACCCTTAGGAGTAATTGCCTGGCTGGCAGTGCCTTATGGGATTTCACGTGTATTTTTGAAGCGTCAAAAGGCTGACATCGTAATTATTTCTTGGGTCATACTATATTTTTTGTTGGTGGGATCATTTGATGTCAAGTTTATTAGGTATTTATTACCGATTACGCCCCTGCTAATACTTATAGGATCTGGAATGCTGGTCCATTCTCTCATTGAACTAAAAAAAATTGGAACTAAGTCTTTTAAGGTTGGCCTTATAGTAGTTGCCGGAATTGTAGTATTTACAGGGTTATATTCTTTATCTTATCAAACTATTTATACTCGTCTTCACACAGCCCAAGAAGCTTCAAATTGGATAAGAAACAATGTGCCAACAGGCAGCTTGATTTTGAAGGAACATTGGGAGGAGGGAATTCCACATTTACATGAATATCAATCAGAGGAATTACCCATGTATGAAGAAGATTCGGCAGCCAAGATACGGAAAATCAGTAATCTTTTGAATAAAGCTGATTATCTTGTTCTATATAGTCAGAGGCTTTATGCAACTTTGCCTAGACTTAAAGAAAGATATCCAATTAGCAGCAATTACTATGAGCTTCTTTTCTCTAATAAACTAGGATATGAATTAGTAAACTTTCAGACTTCCTATCCAAGTATTTTGGGGGTGTCCTTTATTGATGAGACATTTGGTAGAGGTAATTTAACTACCCCAAAGATATTAACCGAATTTAAACCATCTACTCTTAATATTAATATGGGGGTAGCAGATGAGAGTTTTACTGTATATGATCACCCAAAAGTTCTGATTTTTAGGAACACAGATAAATTCAGTTCTACAGAAATAGAGAATTTATTGCTTTATCATACTGAAGAACTGCCTGATACTAAAAATATAGGCCTTATGTTTTCCAAAGAAGAAGCTATCCTACAACAATCAGGTGGAACATGGTATGAAGTCATAGATTTAGATTCATGGACTAATAGGTTTCCAGTTATTGCATGGTTACTTCTGATACAAGGAATTTCCATATTAGCTCTTCCCTTAACATTCTTTATATTTAGGGGTTTACCAGACAGAGGATATTTATTTTCAAAAATACTGGGATTATTGTTAGTGGCCTACATTGTTTGGTTATTGGCGAGCTTAAAATGGATGTCTTTTTCTACCAACTCCATAATATTAGCAACTGGGCTACTATTTTTGGCCTCTATGTTTGTCATGTTTTTTAAAGGTAGAGAAATAGCTATTTTGATTAAAGAGAAATGGCGTCTTTTTATTACCGCCGAGACTCTTTTTTTAATAGCTTTCATTGGATTTCTACTTATACGTATGGCTAACCCTGATCTATGGCATCCATTTCGAGGTGGAGAAAAGCCCATGGATTTCGCTTATCTTAATGCAATTCTCAGGTCTACTTATATGCCTCCTTACGATCCTTGGTTTTCAGGGGGATTCCTAAATTACTATTATATGGGGCAATTTATTGTTGCAATGCTAATAAAAGCTGTGGGAATAAATCCAACAGTAGCTTATAACATGGCCGTCCCATTATTCTTTGCTCTCACAATAGGAGGATCTTTTAGCTTAGTTTATAATCTATGTGAGGCAACTCGTATAAAACTTGCTGGAAAATTCACCATTACTCCTATAATAGCTGGTATAGTGGGGGCATTTTTTGTAGCTGTTATTGGTAATTTAGATGGAATAATCCAAATTAGCCAGAGTACTTGGGGAGTCTTGATCGAAAATCAATCATTTTCTAACTTCGACTATTGGCGCAGTACAAGATTGATGACACCTGATCCCCCAGGATTTGAAATTAACGAATTTCCATTTTTCACATTCTTATTTGCAGACCTACATGCTCATATGATGTCTATTCCTATAACTTTATTGGTTATAGCATTGGGGTTAGGTTTATTAATTAACACTGTTAATTTATCAAAACCACGGTACGTCAATATCAATGATATTCCAGTGCTTATAATCCTTTCTCTCGCGTTAGGTTTTCTGACTGCTACAAATACATGGGATTATCCAACTTATATGATGATAGCAGTCGGCTTTATCACATTAGTAGAGTATATTAGGCGTGGTGGGATGAGTTTGGTTACACTTTTTAGCATAACCTTAAAGGTAGGTATTGTTTACATAGTTTCTCAGTTATTGTTTCTTCCATTTATTCAAAACTATCAAGTTTTCTACAAAGGAATTGAGCCTACCATTGTAAGAACATCATTATGGCAATTTCTTATTATAAATGGTGCATTCATTTTCATTATTTTATCGTTTTTATATTATGAGTGCAGAGATTGGTTTAAGCCTAAATTAGGAAAAATACAAGGGGGTTTATGGTGCTGGGCATTTCTTAGGAGAAGTCTAGTGAAATTAAAACAATGTAGTATGCCTTTGATACTTGTTAGTTTAGTGGGATCTGGTCTTTTTTATTTACTTAATGATTTCATTTTAGGCCCTGAACAACCAGAAAAATCATTTTATTACGATACAGTAATATTTACTGTTATTGTTATACTGTTAAGCTTGGGGATTTTATTGCGGTCCCTATGGAATTGGGCTAACGATTCACCTTTTATTGTTTTTGCTGTTGGATTACTACTAGTAGCCCTACTACTAGTTTTCGCAGTAGATTTTGTAAGAGTACAGGGTGACATAGATCGTATGAATACTGTTTTCAAGTTTTATACTCAGGTATGGATATTATTTGCACTTGTATCAGCTTATTTCTTGTGGAGAATGTACTATTTTAGTAGAGGAGTGTTTCATAATTTAAGTATAGGCAAAATTATTTGGTTAGGTGCCTTGGCCACAATTATTATAGGTGCCTCTATCTATCCAGTACTAGGGAGTCAATCAAGACTTAAAGATCGGTTCCAAATTCTTCCTTTGACACTTGATGGTTCTGCGTTTGTTCGTAATATGACTTACCAAGATCATAAAGGCCCAATTAATTTGGAGACTGATTACGAGGCCTTAGAATGGCTTCAAGTTAATATTGAAGGTTCCCCGGTGATATTGGAAGGATTAACTCCAACATACCGTTGGGGAGGTAGAGTTTCTGTACATACTGGGCTTCCTACTGTCATTGGATGGGAATGGCATCAAGTCCAGCAGCGTTTTGATTATAGGTGGGCCATAGATGAACGACTTAATGATGTGGATCTTATTTATTCTACAGATTCTCCAGAAGAAGCTTTTAAATTGCTAAATAAATATGATGTGAAATATGTTTATGTTGGGGAATTAGAGCGGCTTTATTACCCTATGGATGGTATTCGCAAATTTGATATTATGGATGGGTCCCAACTGTATAAAATTTACAATAATTCTACTGTAGATATATATAAGGTAATAGGGAATTAATATTGGATTATACGCTGTATTGATACTTAAAGATTGTTATGATTAAGCCAGAATGTTATTATTAACATAAATAATTTTAATGGCGCGCTAAAAATGACAACGATTCTTTCATTTTCAGGGACAATTGCTTTAATAAGAGATATAGCTATTATTGCCTTAATGATTGAGCTTTTATTATTTATATTTGTCCTTGGTTTCATTACTTTGTTGCTTTATAAAAAGGTAGTGCCAATCCTTCGATCAGCTAATAAGGCAACAAATACCGTAGAAGAAATTTCCAGTAATATTTCAGGGAAATTGGTTAAACCTTTAGTGTCTCGTTCTGTATTTGTTCTAGGTGCAGGGCAATTGTTATCTTTAATTTTGGGCATGTCACGTAAGAAACGAGGGGATGGTGAAAAAGATGTCTAGTAAAAAATGATTCTTTTTTGGAGGAATAATTGGGATGTTACTTGGAATGTTAATATCTCCGAAATCTGGGGACGAAACACGAGCTCAGTTAAGACAAAGTAGCCAAGGATGGAGAGAAATAGCGGAAGAATTAGCTTCCAAAGCCCAACAGTATATTAATGAAGTTTCACAGAGGCCTGATCATAGTGATTACGAGGAAAATCTATACCCTCATGATAGCGATGATGTTAT
>CAYTFF010000078.1:3385-5950 GCA_964437045.1 uncultured Dehalococcoidia bacterium | reverse complement strand
GGCGCCAGGTTGTGGCCCTGGAGATCGAGGGTTCAAATCCCTTCGCTCACCCCAATTTTAGTCAGTTCCTTCAGTGTTTACCTTTCACAAATTGAAAATTAATGACACACGTATTTAAGCATATAGAAATTCTAAATAAGGGTGAAATTAACGGTAATTGGATGATACTGAAGCTAATAACTTCAGGAAATCGGAAAATTTATGCCTTAGCTATTCCTCAAACTTGGGCTTCTCCTACTGGTCCCACTTGGTCTTATATATTTGAAGAACAGGGATTAACAATGATAGATGCAGGAGGAGCAGGAACATATGGATATCTCCAAAATTTAATGCGACTAATTGGTTTTAAAATAAGTGATATAGAAAGGCTAATACTTACCCATGGCCATTGGGACCATGACGGAACAGCTTCCGGGATAGTACATGAAGGTGCAGAATTATGGGCTCAAGAATTATATGGGCATTTAACCCCATACCATCCTAAAGATCTTCTAGCAAGTTCTGATAAAGAAACGCAAGCTCAATTGAATATGGTATTAGCCAACGACATCAAAAACAGTACACAACCATCTTTATACACACAATTACCTGAACACTCTAACCTGTTAAATAATTATCTAAATGATCGTAAAAAATTATCAGTGACTAAACCAATAGGACATAGAACCGAATTTAGCAACCTTACCTTTATTAAAACTCCAGGACATTCCCCTGACCACCTATGCATATCACTAGACGAAATTTTATTCACTGGAGACCATATCCTACCAGAAATCACTCCTCACCCAACTATGAAAACTACCTACCCAAGTTTCATAAAAAATAATTTACCAAAAAGATTACAAGAAGAATCAAGCAATTGGGGACTTTTGACGTACATTAAGTCACTTAAGAAAATTAGGAAAATATATGATAAAAACGTTTTGATACTTCCAGCGCATAGGTTATACAATAGAGAGAAGTTGAATATAATAAGCGTGAAAAGAGTAGATGAGATAATCAACCATCATATGAATAGATTATCCAGAATAGTTAATTGGATCGGATCTGAACCCAAAACACTAGCAGAAATAACAGAGAAGGTTTTCTCTAGGAGAAGACTTGTTGGAGGTAGCTTATTCCCTGCTTTTAGAGAAATTGTTAGTCATTTAGAGCTATTAATCGGATCTGGGGATATACAAAGAGTAAATACTAAAGAATATATATGGAATCAGACTGACAATTTCAAATCTTTAATAAATAGCAGTAGTACTTAACGTTTATTTCAGGTTACCCTTAATATATGCGCCCGTAGCTCAGCGGATAGAGCATCGGTCTTCGGAACCGAGGGTCGGGGGTTCGAATCCCTCCGGGCGTGCCACGCACAAATCGTGCCTAAGGATTGGGGCGAATATCGACCCCACAAATAGGTCGAAAACAAGGTTTTGCTATTTTATTTAGGGAAATATGGTTTAACCACGCGTGTCCAAATCTATATAGATATAGCAAAAACCCCTACAACAATCAGTGCTGTCGAAAACAATTTAGTTAACACAGTACCAGTAGAATTTTCCTCTCCCAAAGCACCTCTCCAAAATTTTGTGATAACCATACTATAAAATACCGTAAACAGTGCTCTAGTTCCAACGACAGCTGATACTAAAGATACAGGGCCTAGGGATAAAGACCAAAGCAAAATCATTTGTCCCATCTGTACAATAATACATTCATTGATTATGACCAAAACTAACGCTGGACTACGCTGAGAAAACATAGATTTAATATCAATGAAAGACTCTGCTCTGGAGGCAACAGATAGAAAAAATACTCCGAAGGTAAGCATCCTCAAACTATACGTATACAAGACCGGTAGTTCCTCTAATGCAAGTTTACCCACTACCATAGCCGCTCCCAAAAGAAATGCTGAGACCATCAATAAATAGAAGGATTTGTGCAAGAAAATACCATGAATATTATTATCCATCTTAAGTGATATTAATGCACTTCCTAGGACTGCAATAATAATACCTCCCCATTGCATAAATGAGATGTTTTCACCTAATAGTAGAAAGGCCAAAAGTGCAGCAAATATTGGTGCCGATTGGGTTATTGGTATCGTGCGGGATACTTCTCGTCTATATAATACTTTTACTGTAATTGTTCCAGAGCAACCAAATAATAACCCAGAACTAATAGCTGACACACTATTACCAAGAGTAGCCTCGTTTGGAATACCGATGATAGATAATGTAAGAAACGCGACAGTAGTAGCGGCTGTACCTGATAGTAACAATAATGTAAGTGGGGTGTTAGCATACCTATGTAGCACAAATTTATCGATTATGCTCACCGGCCCCATTACTGATGCATTTAATATTGAAACCAACAACCAACTCATTCGCAACTATACCTCAAAGATGTTTGCGTATTATCCATAACATGACAAAGACTTCCACCAAAATACTCATAAACACTGCAAAGTGGGTTACCCTCCGATGCCGTATCCGTCGATCACTCAATCTATTCTCGATCTATTATACTGGTCTGTAAAGGGTCGTACATTATCGTATAAAGTAGGCCTGAATA
>CAYTFF010000078.1:0-3375 GCA_964437045.1 uncultured Dehalococcoidia bacterium | reverse complement strand
ATTGAATGTATGATTACATTCCGGTCTTGGGAACCAAGGGGCGGATGGTCCAATCCATCCGGGCGTGCCACTAGTAAATAGTACCTAGATATTTTAAGAGTCATACCCTAGCGAATAAGTAAACCTACCATTAATGCAAGGATTCCAATTGCAATAAACAACATAAATCACTATAATCTAGCCCGTATTGCTCAACTAATAGATGTAAAATAGTTTGATTTAATATGTCAAGCACGCAGACAAGTAATGGTGTCATTGCAACATGATAGAACTGGTTCTCTCCAAAAAGGCGCACTTATGATCATTCCGGTAAAAGTATTTTCAAGATACGAATTCTGACCTGAGGAAACCCGAAATGAATAAATTAAAGATATATCTTGGTGATCTTACTTATACAACTCTTAGTATCGCTACCGAGGCATTCCCTTTAAATATTGGTTATGTTGGGGCGTACTGCAAAGAGCGCTTTGGAGACCAGGTCGATATCACTCTATTTAAATACATTAACGACCTGGATAATGCAATTAACGAATCTCCGCCTGACATTTTGGCGTTAAGCAACTACCCTTGGAACCTCACAGTCGGCATAGAATTATTTAACATGATGCACGTTATCCGTCCTGATACCCTCTGTGTTATGGGTGGATCAAATATACCACACCAGCCCGAAGGACAGGCTAAGTTTATGAAAGCTCACTCAATTATAGATGCATATGTGTATCTAGAGGGAGAAATAGGTTTTTCGAATATAGTAGAGAAAATATTACAAAACAATGATTCTTATACTAATCGGGACTGCTTGAAAGACGAGCCCATAAACGGATGCTTATTTATAAATCCTGAAGGCGAATTTGTCAGAGGGTCTGTAATACCTCGAACGAAAGCCCTTGATGAATTCCCTTCACCCTATCTTACGGGGCTACTCGACAAGTTCTTTGATGGACAATTAAGCCCAATGGTGGAAACAAACAGAGGATGCCCTTTTAGCTGTACATTCTGTCATGAAGGACATAGTATCTTTCAAAAAGTCAACTTCTTCAGTATGGAGAGGGTACAGTCAGAGCTTGAATACATTGCTGAAAGGGTCCCTACTGAAGTCCACAACCTCATGTTCTGCGACCCCAATTTCGGGATGTACCACCGTGACGTGGATATATGTAAGATTGTCAAAGAAATTAAGTTGCCAGCGCCCTTCATGAACTCGAAGGCTCCATGCAGTTGTGGCTTTCGGTACAATCTATGGACAAGACAGTATTGGATAATATTAAAAGAACCAATATAGGTCTAAAAGACATGATAAATATTCAGTCCTCCCTTACTGAGAATCATCTACCCTCCCTGTCAGAGATTATCCTTGGACTACCCGGAGAGACTTATGAAAGCCACCTGAAAACTATAAGTGATCTTGTAACAGCTGGTGTAGACAGCATAGAAGCATACACACTAATGCTTCTTGATGGTACATACATGAACACACCTGAGGAAAGACAAAACTGGGGTTTTATTTCGAAGTTCCGAGTTCTACCCAGGGATTTTGGGAAACTAAGCAATGGGAAAAACACGGTAGAGGTAGAAGAGGTTGCTGTTGGAACCAAGGATCTTCCCTTTGATGACTATATAATGATGCGGCGATTCCATTTTATAATTTCCACTATCTACAATGGTAAGGCGTTTGCATCATTGTTCAAGTTTTTTGCTCAACAGAATCTGCAAGTATTCCCACTACTAAAGGAGGTGCTCGAACGAATCCCTGAAGCTCCATTAAGTGTACAAAAACTAGTGGCTGAATTTGAACAAGAAACCCGGAATGAACTTTGGAATTCAGAAGAGGAACTCCGTAATTTTTTTGACCAAGACCAAAACTACGACAGTTTGGTATCAGGAGAATTGGGTTCCAACTTGTTGCAAAAATATGTGGCCCTTTCCCTTAGTCAAATACCTGAAGATTGGGCTAAATATGTATTTATGGTCTCTAAAGATATTCTTATACAGCAACTTCCCAAGAGTTCTGAGGGAGCCCTCG
Organism: uncultured Dehalococcoidia bacterium; assembly: GCA_964437045.1. Lineage (GTDB taxonomy): Bacteria > Chloroflexota > Dehalococcoidia > Lucifugimonadales > CAYTFF01 > CAYTFF01. Next base: position 1,352 of record CAYTFF010000078.1, on the reverse strand, counting down.
AGAAGCTGGATAATATTCATCGGTATTGCAGGGCCAGGGTGCATAATATATTTGGTGCCGATCGTTTGACTGACATACCCGAAGAGGTTCTGAGTTATGACCTTGAGGCGTGGGCCTTGGACGTGCAAACCAGATCGTTAGATGAGTTTCGTTACCCAGAGACAAAACGTACTCGCTTTGTGTTTACTAATGAACAGTACAAAACAACTGAAGATTACATCTCCCGATTTGGGAGAACTCATCAGGGAATTGGAAAGATTCTCACAAAAATGAGCATCAGAAATGCATGGCGAAAGTGCATCCGTGAAGATGAGGTCGAAGAATCCTTATCAGAAAATGAGCCTGAAGTATTCTACGCTTTGATAAATGAGCAAGCTTCTGGTGGCGTTATTGCCCGCGAATAACTAGGTGGTTTCAAACAGGATCTCATATTGCACAAAAAGTTTCTGCCTTGATTCCTATAAATACTACAGAGATTTGCTATTCTATTTCTATATCGACAAAGATAACTTAGTCTGAAATGGTTAGTTTTATATTTGAGTAGAGGACTTATTTTTTGACGGTCGTAAACCTTCCACTTTGAACTTCCTAATCAATAAGCCTAAGACATATCATAGATCAAATATTAAAATTTCATGGCTTATATGCTGTAACAATATTCTTAAGCAATTGAGCAGATGTAGTGATCGGATTTGCTGGTCTTAATATTGGTAATGTAACACCAGCCTCCCTGTATTTTTCTATCTTTTCTGGCCATGAATCTGTATTTCCAAACATTCCTATATCATTAACCATTTTATCAGAAATAGCTGACATACCTTTTTGTAGGTTGCCTAGTTCTCTTTCCTTTAATACAGCATCCATTTCTGAGTTGTAACCCATTAATCTCATCATGTTTATATAGGCTGGCATAGTAGTATAGCCAAAGATATGTTCTCTTATAGATTCCATAGCTTTTGCTTCATCTGGATTAGAATCACATACCACGTAAGCAGCTATATCTATGTCCTTTATAGTACGACCTGCTTTTTCTGCACCCTCGCTAATTATAGGTATAATACTCTTAATATAATCTGGGGTTGGGAAAGAGTAAATTAGGCCATCAGCAAGCTCGCCACCAAGTTTAGACATTTGAGGTCCTAAAGCAGCGATATATACGGGCGGATCAGGTCTGGGAGGGGTGAATCCTAAATTGAAGCCGTTAATACTTATAATTTTTCCTGTATAGTTGATAGTCTCTCCGTGAAGGGCTGCTTTTATAATGGTGATATAGTCTCTCATACGTGATAAAGGTCTTTCATACTTCTCACCGTGGTTGTTCTCTGCACTAAGTCCGCCCGCCCCTATTCCCT
>CAYTFF010000077.1:0-6111 GCA_964437045.1 uncultured Dehalococcoidia bacterium | reverse complement strand
ATGAAATTTGGTATAGGAATACCTACTAGCCGTGAGGGAATGAGGCACCCATCGCCTTTTATCTCTGGACCTGAAGACATTGTTAAAACCGTAAAATTAGCAGAGGATTTAGGGCTAGATTCTGCATGGGGAAGTGAGCATAATAATCTTGTTCCCGTTATGCCAATACCTTCCGAAGAACCGTTACCTAAATGGTATGAGCTGTTAATTAGTCTTGCCTATTGTTCTGCCGTAACTAGCAAGATTTTTCTTGGAACTTCAGTATTATTGATGCCATTTAGAGAACCTTTTATACTCGCCAAACAACTTGCAACAATAGATCAATTTAGCAAAGGCCGTCTTTTATTTGGAGTTGGGCTAGGAGGATTTCGTGAAGAAGTTGTCTCAATTTTAGGCCAAGATACATCCTTTAATCGTGGCGATATGTTAGATGAACAATTGGAATTGTTACACTTACTTTTCAATAAGGAAATGGTAAGTTATAAAGGAAATTATTATCAAATTCATGATGTTAAACTCAGTCCAAAGCCATATCAGAACCCGCTGCCAACATATGTGGCGGGAGAAAGTTCTAATCTAGCCTATCGTGTCGCTAACTGGGCTAATGGCCAATCGATGAGTATGGAGTCTGATATACCCAAGAAGATTGCTTCTTTAAAGATTGAACTTGACAAAAGAGAGAGGAAAATTGAAGAAATTGATTTATTAGCCCATGGACATCTTAGTCTTGCTAATACTCGAGAAGAAGCAATATCTAAGTATTTAAATAGTCGCTTAGCTGCTAAATTAAAGCCAGAAAAATCTCACCATGTTGTTGAATCTTACCTAATAGGCACGCCAGAACAAGTCGCGGAAAAAATAGTTAATTGTGCGGCTATGGGTATTACGCATACTGTAGCGACCAATATTACCGCTAATACTCTCTCAGAGCTCAATGATCAGATAGAGATGTTTGCAAAGGAAGTAGTTCCATTGGTAAAGAAAGCTCTTTGTTAAAGTTATTTCCTACTTAACACAGGAATAAATATTATATTAATGGTCCTATTATAGGACTTTAAACACTATATTAAGGAGATGAATATGCTTCTTTTAACGAATGAAGATGTGGAACAAATACTAGATATGTCTACCTGTCTTGAGGCACTTGAAACTGGATATCGTGACCTGAGTGAAAATAATGCTACTCATAGACCAAGGTCAGGTCTTATTGTGGCATCAGCTCCTAGCCAAGAATTTAGTGATGCCCACTTTCATTTTGGTTCTATGGAAGGAGCTTCTAGGACTATTGGTACTTTTGCTATAAGAATGAAGTCTGATATCAACTATACTGACAACGGAAGACTTAAAAAATATTGTGTTGAACCTGGTACATACTGTGGCTTAGTGATGATATTCAGTATATTTAATGGTGAACCATTGGCTATAATGCCTGATGGGATTATCCAACATATGAGGGTTGGTGGTACTGCTGGGTTAGGAGCTAAATATCTAGCAAATCCAGATTCCTCAGTAGCAGGAATTATTGGTTCAGGCGGAATGGCTAGAACCTTTTTATGGGCTTTTAAAGAGGTCTTACCCATAGAAACTGCGAAAGTTTTTAGTCCAACCGAAGCAAACCGAAAATCCTTTGCGGTTGAAATGACTGACAAATTAGGTATTGATGTAATAGCTGTGGATAACATAGAAGAGTTAATAAAAGGAAGTGATGTTGTCGCTACTTGCACAGACGCAGGAGAAGCAGTAGTGCATGACCCAAGTTTAATAAATAAGGGCGTTTATTTAACTGATAATACACCCTCCGAATGGGGACACAATATCATAGAAAAAGCTGATGTACGAGTAAGATTGTCTTGGGCTAATGTCCAATTCCCAGAGCCTGGTACTACCAGAGTTGGGGGCGAATATTTGTATGTTGCTGGTCAGACAGATGAGCTTTCCAGGATACCACAACCAAAGACTGCTATTCCAATAGGTGTAGACTATTGGCCACATCTAGCAGATGTTATTTCAGGTGATTTCAAAGGCCGTACAAGCACTAATGAGGTTGTATATTTTAATAATCATGGTAGTCAGGGTCTCCAATTTGCCACTGTAGGCGGTAGAGTATTTCAAATTGCTAAAGAAAAAGGCATAGGAAAAGAAATTCCTACGGAATGGTTCCTTCAAGATATCCGGGATTAGTAACTACGGGAGAGACTGATGAAAAAGATTGAGTTAATTCTTGATGGTGTAGCAGTAAATGCTAGACTTCTTGAGGAAGATGCTCCGAAAACATGTGCAGCGATATTACAAGTATTGCCCTTTGAAACTCTTGTAATACATTCACGTTGGTCTGGCGGTAGATTACATTCATTAACAAATCCGAATATAAATTTAGGGGAACTTAAGTATCCTTTTATAGAGAACCCTAGCTTTTCCCAGTCCCCAGGGGATGTACTTATTTGGCCATTAAACAATGAAATAATTGTTACTTATTCCCCTGGCAAATTCCAATGGATGTCTCAATCTTATTTACTCACTCATTTTGCTAGTATCGAAAGTGATATGAGTAAGTTTTCTAGTAAGATTGAAAGATTACAATGGGAGGGTGCTAAAAACCTGAAGATTAGGGAGATCAAAAGTGATGCTTTGCCTTATGTTACTAAAGTAACTGGACCCAGGTTTAAGATAGAGTGTGAAGGAAATATTTGGATAGGTGAACTTTTTAACAATGAACTTCCGGATATATGTAGTAAATTTCTTAAAGCACTGCCGTTAGAGGGTCCTATAACTAATACACATGGTAGCGGGGATATGATTCATTTTTGGGCTAGTATAATGGAATCATACAAACCAAAAGAAGAGCCAAGTTATAGATATGAAATGCCGATTGAATTTCAAGGCAAAAAGGTAGGGATTAGTTATATCGCCTACTATGAAGAGAGAGGTCTTAGAGGAGTAAACCCAGGAGATATTTTTCTTCATTCTATGGGAGACCTAAGGATTGTTCATGGGCAATCTTTTCAAGAAGGGATGCCTACTAAGTTTGCGCGCATAGTTGAAGGTGATATAAGAGAGTTACACAATATTGCTGATAGAGTACAACTTGAAGGAGCTAAGGTGCTCCGCATGAGCCAACTTCAATAAGTATTGATATTAAAGATTGTAGGGCTTTTTGTGTTATTATCTTAGAACAAAACATAATGTTCTCAATTAAAAAGGGAGGTGCTAAAAATGCCAGAAACAACACCTGCACAAAAAATATTATCTCCATATGGTGAATGGCAGAGATCAGAAGGCGTACCTATCATCGAAGGTCTTATTGTGCCGGATTTACTTGGGGATATACATATGGAAAAATGGCATCGTAAAGGGGTTAAAGGAGCCTTTTTGTCTATGATTGGAGCAGAAGAGGCTATGGATGCTTATATTGTAGAATTGCCTCCTGGAGGCAATACAGATCCTGAGAAATTCATGTTTGAAGAAAACACATTTGTTGTGTCTGGAAGGGGTGCTACTACTATTTGGCTTCCGGGTGGTAAAAAACATACATTTGAATGGCAAAAAGGTAGTGTATTTACTCCGCCAATCAATTCTTGGAGACAACATTTTAATGGATCTCCAGATGAACCGGTACGCTTACTTACCATGTCAAATGCTCCTGTAATGTTTAATATGATGCGAAGTAAAGACTTTATTTTCTATTGTGAACATAGTTTTATTGACAGGTTTGGTGGAGAGGAAGATTATTTTAGTGGGAAAGGTCAATCATTTTCTGGTAACGTATGGCGTACCAATTTTATCCCAGATCTTTATTCTTTTGAATTATTAGGCTATGCCGAGAGAGGTGCTGGTGGATCTGGAAGGATGTTTGAGATGGCTAGTAATACTACTAAGTCACATATGGCTGAATTTCCGGTTGGTACATACAAGAAGGCTCATAGGCATGGACCAGGGGCCCATATCGTTATCCTAACCGGCCATGGATTTTCCTTAATGTGGGAAGAGGGTAAACCAAAAGAAAAGATTGATTGGGGTCCAGGTTCTTTGTTTGTTCCTCCTGATATGTGGTTTCATCAACATTTTAATTCTGGTACTGAACCTGCTAGATATTTTGCAGTCCATTATGGGGGTTGGCGTGTAGTTATTGAGGAACTGAAGGGCGGGAATGACAGTACACTTCTAGGTGGACATCAGATAGAATATGAAGATGAAGATGCTGATGTTTTGGGCGCCTTTGTTGATGAATTGCACAAACATGGTACAGAACCAAAACCAATCGCCGATTGGCGTAAGTAGATTTTTACAGTCAAAAGAGTATATTTGTGACTGATAATTGGGTTTCTGTTAGGGTAATTATTAATTAAATCTTGCAATTAATGTATTTCAGGAGTTCTTTCATTGGAACAAAAATCTGAGGAAATGGTTGATGGGCACCAGTTGTCCAATCAGGAGCATCCCTTATGGAAAAAGGATCATATAGCCTTAAAAAGTGTTGGAATAGATATTGGATCTTCCACTTCTCATCTTATATTTTCTACGTTGGAATTAAGAAGGCAAAGTGCGGTCCTTTCTAGTAGGTTTCAGCTTGCCGGGAGGCGAGTTGATTATGAATCTCCTATATTAATAACCCCCTTTGTAGATGGCTTATTTATTGATACTGATAAGTTATCTAAGTTTTTTGAAGAAGCATATAGTGAGGCTGGTATTACGCCAGATCAAGTGGATACAGGGGCAGTTATTACTACTGGGGATGCCGCCAGAAAAGATAATGCAGAAGCCATTGTAAGAATGTTTTCTCAACAAGCCGGTAAATTTGTATGTGCGAGTGCTGGTCCTATATTAGAAGCTAAGATGGCTGCTTATGGAGCCGGAGCAGGTGCTCTCTCAACAAATGGTTCTTCAGCGAATACAGTGTTGAATATTGACGTTGGTGGTGGTACAGCAAAACTAGCAATTGTAAGAGACGGAAATATTTTGGAATCAGCTGCTATGAATGTTGGTGCTCGCTTAGTAACCTTCGATAAATCTAATATAATAACCAAGATAGAAAAGGCAGCAAGTGTTATTTCTGAACATCACAGCCTAGGTTTGAAAATAGGTCTTCCGATCAGTAAGGAAACTAAGGAAAAACTATCATTTTATCTTGCTCAGTCACTCATGGAAGTGGCAGCGAGAGGAGTAGTATCCCCTTTAACCAAGAAATTTATGGTCACAAATCCGTTAAAATATCAAGGAAATATAGATCTGATTTTGTTTTCAGGGGGTGTGTCTGAGTATTTTTATGATGTTGAGGAAACAACATTTGGTGATATAGGAACCTTTTTAGGTAATCAGATAAAATCCCAGGTATATTCGTTCTTTCCATCAGTTCCTATTGAAACACCTTTGCAGCGTATACGTGCCACAGTAATTGGAGCCTCTCAATTCACAGTACAGGTTAGTGGTAATACTATATATATAGCCAATCCAGAGCTGTTACCCCTTCGAAATTTGCAGGTTGTGACTGTAAAATTTGATACTGATAAATTGACTTCCGATGATATAACAAATTCTATTCAAAATGCCTTAAGTATGTCTGAAATATCTGAAGGGGAAAATCAAATAGCTCTTGCTATAGAATGGCCTCATGGGCCAGCATACCCTCTCCTGCGAGCTCTTTGCTTGGGTATTATTACTGCGATGAAAAATACTATCAGAAAAAGAGATTCCATAGTTTTAGTGTTAGATTGTGATATTGCGCGTTTAGTTGGGACTAATCTTTCAAGGGAACTAAATGATTATAAGAACATCATTTGTATTGATGGTGTGACACTGCAAGATTTTGATTACATTGATATTAGTAAACAACACTCAGATGCTCGCGTAGTAACTGTAGTTATCAAATCCTTGGTTTTCACTGGGTGATATGTATTCTATTAAAACCAAATTTTATTTAGACTGGGAGGTCAGATGCGATTATTTACACTTGTATTATTCGGAATAATCCTAATATTGGGAGTTGCTTGTGGTGGGGAAGATCATGATCATGAAGATGGGCATTCTCATAGTAATGAACAATCAAATACTGTGGAATCTGGAGATGCTGATAAGGGAGAACAATTAGTAACTGATAATGGTTGCTTGGCATGT
>CAYTFF010000076.1:0-6122 GCA_964437045.1 uncultured Dehalococcoidia bacterium | reverse complement strand
TGTTTGGATTAAAAATGCAGATTTGTTTAATATAGCTCAATTATTGAAAGAGTCACCTGATTTATCTTTTGACTATTTGAGTGCCATTACTGCGGTAGATTATATTGAATATTTTGAAGTTATATATCACCTGCTTTCATTGCAATTTAATCGAAGTGCTATTTTAAAATCAAGAATATTTGAATGGCGCTTAGAAGATGGCTGAATTTTGAATAATTAGAAACGAGTTTTACTATGGGAGGAATTTCCTGGGCATCCTCTGCGTAAAGACTTCTTAAGGTAACTTCAGGCAAATTAGTTAGGTAATTTTGATATATGGGTATAAAATCTGAACCAGTAACGATAAACGTGGGACCTCAACATCCTAGTACGCACGGTGTTTTTAGGATGCGAGTGACTTTTGACGGTGAAAGGGTTTTAGATGTAGAACCAGTATTCGGTTATCTTCATCGTGGAACCGAAAAACTGGCTGAAGAACGGAATTATACTCAGATTGTAACATTGACTGATAGGTTAGATTATACCGCCGCGATGTCAAATAACCTAGCTTATGTAAGAGCTGTTGAACAGTTAGCTGATATCAAAGTCCCCGAAAGAGCGATGTATTTAAGGGTAATAGCAGCTGAACTTCAGCGTATTGCTTCTCATTTGATATTTGTTGGATTCTTCCTTCAAGAACTGGGGGCGTTTGGTACACCTTTAATGTACTCTTTTCGCGAAAGAGAAAGAGTACTAGACCTTTTTGAAATGATGTGTGGTGCTAGGATTACTCTTAGCTACATGAGACCTGGCGGGGTTTATCAGGATACTCCAGAGGATTATTGGCCGGCTCTAGATACTTTTTTGTCCGAAATGCCTCACTATTTGGATGAATATGAAAGACTAGTATTAGAGAATGAGATTCTGTTAGCTCGCACTAAGAATGTCGGTGTATTATCGCCCGATATAGCGATAAATGCCTCAACAAGTGGACCAGTTTTAAGGGCTAGTGGAGTGCAGTGGGATTGGCGTAAGGCTAATCCATATGAAATTTATGACAGGGTGAATTTTGATATTCCAATAGGGTCTATTGGGGACAATTATGACCGCTTTGTGGTTAGAATTATGGAAATGAGGGAGAGCATTAAAATAATTGAACAATGCGTTCAACAAATAGAAAAAGGCGAGGTTAGAACCAAAGTTCCATTAGTTATTCGGGCACCAATTGGTGATGCATACTCTAGGATTGAAGCCCCCAAAGGGGAGTTAGGATTCTATCTAGTAAGTGATGGGAGTATTGCTCCTTATAGATGCAAAATTCGTTCTCCATCTTTTATAAATTTGACGATCCTACGCGACATTCTAGTGGGATGGAACCTGGCTGATTTGATAGTTAGTTTCGGGAGTATAGATGTCAACATGGGGGAGGTTGACAGATAAAATGGAAACTAATGAATTTTATAAGAATTTATATTCTTGGTTTGACGGGTTTTTTCCAGAATCATTAGATTGGATGGTATATACTTTGACGGCTCTGGTAATGGTCGTTTGCGTAATTAATACATTAGTAATTACAGTTGCTCTTTATTCATGGTTTGAACGAAGAATCCTTGCCCGATTTCAAGTTAGAATTGGGCCAAATCGTTGGGGGCCATTCGGATTATTTCAGCCTATAGCTGATTTGATTAAATCTATTACAAAAGAAGACCTTTTACCAATCGGGGCAGATAAATGGGTGTTTAGGCTTGCACCCGTAGTTATGTTTGCTCCTGTAGCAATGGTGTTAGCCGTAGTACCGTTTGGAAAAAATACTTTTATCGCTGATCTAAATATAGGGATACTGTTTATAGTTGCTGTAACATCTCTAAATACCATTGGAATATTTATGGCTGGATGGGCATCTGGAAACAAATACGCAATGTTTGGAGCAATGAGAGGGGTAGCGCAGCTAATAAGTTACGAAGTTCCTATGGTACTGTCGATAGTTGGAGTAATTCTCCTTGTAGGATCATTATCAATGGTTGATATTGTTAATAATCAGGGGATCCCATTTATCTTATTACAGCCTTTGGGAGAACTTGTATTCGTAGTAGCTGCTTCTGCAGAGATGGGGCGAGCTCCGTTTGATATTTTAGAAGCAGAATCTGAACTAGTTGCTGGGTATCAAACCGAATACAGTGGACTAAAATACCTGTTGATCCTCCAGGCAGAATTTAGTGCCCCTATTGTTCACTCAGCTGTTATTGCAACATTGTTCCTTCAAGGTTGGAGAGGTCCTATTTTGCCTTCCCACCTTTGGTTTTTTCTAAAAACATTTTTAGTTGTGTTCCTACTGCTCTGGGTTAGAGCAACATTTCCTAGGCTACGGGTTGACCAAATCCTTGGGTTTGCTTGGAAGGGATTATTACCTCTTGCAATGATCAATTTATTCGTTATTACAATTGAAGTTCAAATTTGGCCATCCCCTACCACTGCACAGCTTTGGATAATGGCGGCTGTTAATTGGATAATTATGATAGGGTCAGTAGTATTAGTTGCTAATATTTTAGGGCAATCAAAATTTAAAGCAAATTCTAGTGTATCTAAATCTGAGTTTGCTGTGCCTGGGAAGGAGGTCGAGTAATATGTATGGATTAGGCCTTATAAAAGGGCTTGGGGTTACTATGCGGAATTTTTTCCGGAAACCTTTTACTGTTCAATATCCAGAAGAGCGACTTCCTCAACATCCTAGGTTTAGAGGCGAGGAATTCGCCTGGTATGAAGAACGCTGTACAGGGTGTGCTAGTTGTGCTAAATATTGTCCTCTTGGCATTATTAAGATTGTAACCCACCCAAGCGGGAATAACTTACAAGAAGGTGAAACCTATGGTATTGATGTTTTTGATATAGATATCGGTAGATGTATGTTTTGTGGTTTATGTGTGGAAGCATGTCCATATGATGCTTTGTTTATGGGGAGTGGTTTTGAAGAGAGTCAGCAGATAAGGGATAACTTGGTTATTTCTGTCGATAGGCTTCGGAAAGCTCCAAAGAAACCAAGCACGTGGTTTCGTCCTCAATTAGAAACAAAGATAGATGATGCATATGCTACAGAAGATCAAAGAAAACTTGAGCTTACTACAAAGAGGAAATATCCCCAAGATAAATATAAACCCCAAGAAGATCAGGAAGTGTCCTGGGAAGATGTGGGACGTGTTGAAGGGCCTAATTCTAAAAGGATTCAGGATAAGTGGGTTAAAAGATGACAATTGAATCTTCGCTTATAGTTGACTTGATTTTTTGGATTGTATCCTGTGTGGCAATAATTGCGGCTGTAGCGGTAGTACAATTAAAAGACTTATTCAAATCAGCATTATTTCTCATTCTGGCATTTATAGCAGTCGCAGCGTTATTTGTTCTACTAAGAGCTGAATTCATCGCTGTGGTACAGGTATTGATTTATATTGGTGCGGTATCTGTTTTAATTGTTTTTGCTATATTAATGACCAGAGATACCCAAATAGCGAATAAACCCAACAAACTTAAATTTCCAGGCCTAATCATAGTAGGCTTTATATTAGCCACATTTTTCTTGTCAATTGCAGGCACATATTGGGTTACACTGCCAGAGAATGGTGCACAAAATGTAGAAAACGTATTTAGCGACACTACTAGATGGATTGGGCGCATGTTGTTAAGAGATTTTGTGCTTGCATTTGAAGCCGCTTCAGTACTTCTACTGGCTGCCATAATAGGCGCCTTGGTAATAGTGAGGGAATAATGACATTTGAAAGGGTTTTAATAGTAGCTGCTGTCATATTCTGTATTGGACTTTATGGAGTCATCACTCGGAAGAACGCTATCGTAATACTTATGTCATTGGAACTTATGTTCAATGCGGTTAACATTTCTGCAGTGGCGATGTCTCGATATATTCTTCCAGCTAGCCTAGTAGCTGATACACAAACCACCTCAATAGAGGCTCTTCTATTCCTACTGACAGGACATATCCTTAGTATATTTGTAATTACTGTAGCTGCTGCTGAAGTAGCGTTGGGGTTAGCTATTATTATCGCGATATATAGAAGTAGAGAAAATTCTGATGTGACTTCAATTAATTTGTTAAAGTATTAGAGATTATGTGGGTAGATTTTAAAAAGGTATATAGCTTAATAATTGCTGAGATGTGGAAAGATATTTTAGAAGGAGAAGGTTTGCCTGCTAAGATAATTCCTGAAGGTGAGATCTTGAGCTGGTCAGAGCAGTCCAAATTTAGAATACTTGTTCCTAAAGGTAGAGAACATGTAGCTGAAGAAATATTGAGGAAATTATAGATGCCAGAATTTTTAGCCTGGGCAATATTTCTTTTACCACTGACTTCATTTGTCTTGATATCTTTCATTATCAGACCATTTTTCAATCAGATTTCCAAACTTGCCGGATATATAACCATACTAAGTATTTTTGGGGCAATGTTAATTTCCTTTTGGAGTTTATCATTCGTAAATACTCATGGAGGTGTTGAATGGGCTCCACATACTTGGATTGATTTAGGTAATCTTCAAATCACCATTGGTATATTGATGGATCCTATTACAGCTATCATGTTAGTTGTAATCACATCTGTTAGCTTAATGATACAAGTATACTCACAAGAATATATGGATCAAGACAGTGGGTATGCTCGGTATTTTGCATTCATGTCATTATTTACTGCTTCGATGATTGGGTTAGTTGTAGCCAGAAATATTGTTCAATTATTTATATTTTGGGAACTTGTTGGGGTTTGTTCTTATCTTTTAATCGGATTTTGGTATCATAGACCAGGCGCAGTTGCAGCAGCAAAAAAGGCTTTTATAATAACTCGGTTTGGAGATTTTGGGTTCCTGTTGGCCATAATGTATCTGTATTTCCATGTTGATGCATTTAAAATATATGGGCTTAATCCACTTGAAATCCCTGATATTTATCATGCTGTTTCTATAGGTGGGATACTTGGAAGTACTGCTGTTATGTGGATTTCGTTAGGTATTTTCGCTGGGGCAATTGGTAAGTCGGCGCAATTCCCATTACACCCTTGGTTGCCAGACGCTATGGAAGGGCCAACACCAGTTAGTGCTCTTATACATGCTGCCACAATGGTAACTGCTGGAGTGTTTTTAGTAGCCAGATTTTTCCCCATTTTTTCTATTTCTCCAATAGCTATGAATACAGTCGCTATAATAGGTGGTATTTCAGTTATATTAGCAGCTAGTTTAGCTGTTGTGGCTAGTGATATTAAACGTGTTATGGCTTACTCTACTATTAGTCAATTAGGTTATATGATGTTGGCTTTAGGAGTAGGAGCTTACGGTGCGGCTATTTTCCATTTGTTCACCCACGCCTTTTTTAAGGCGCTTTTGTTTTTGGGCGCGGGCAGTGTAGGCCATGCTACTTGTACCTTCAATATGAGATTTATGGGTGGTCTTAAACGCTACATGCCTTGGACATATATCACCTTCTTAATTGGCTCATTTTGTTTAGCTGGAATAGTTCCTTTTTCAGGGTTTTGGAGTAAGGATGAAATTCTGGTTGCTTTATGGACAGGGCAATATACTGTTAACGAATCTATAAGTAAGTTCCTTTTCTGGACTGCACTAATTGGTGTGTTTATGACGGCTTTTTATATATTTAGGGCTATTATCCTTACTTTTCATGGTGAATTTAAGGGAGGAATTGAAGCTGAACAATCTATAAAAACACCCGAACATAAAGTACATTTAGGTGAGTCTCCCAAAGTCATGATAATACCAATGATTGTACTGGCAACTATAGCCGTTTTAGTAGGGTTTATTGTTAATGCCCCTACCTCTTTAGGCATTTTCAATCCGCACTGGTTTGGAGAATTGTTGGTGCCCTCAGTTGTCGGCACTGGACATGGTGAATTACCTAGTGAAATAAAACATCATTCATTTAATTTCACCATTGCGGTGTTATCTAATATTATTGCTTTAGCTGGGTTTGGGTTAGCCTATATGCTATATAAATCAAAGAAATTTTCAGTCCAATCTTTTTCACAAAAGCTAAATGGTGTTCATAGCATTTTGGCCAGAAAATTTTTCTTTGATGAGATTTATGAAGGATTTATTGTTAAAAAAATATTTTATAAATATCTGTCAGGTGGT
>CAYTFF010000075.1:0-6124 GCA_964437045.1 uncultured Dehalococcoidia bacterium | reverse complement strand
GTGAGATTGTTGTATTTTTCAAAACACACCCCCCTCTTAGGGATAAGGTTTATACGAATACAGTAGTGTTTAAATGGGCATGAGTCAAGTGAAATTAGGCAAATCCATCAATAAATTTATTTTATTATAAATGTTATTTTCTCTCACATATACCAATATTGATTTGACAGATATCTAAAACTATTGATTTGATATTATCCTATTGGATAAAGTACCCATATGGAAACCAGATTTATCTAGAGTATAATAAATGCGGCATTAAACAAATTAATATTTAATGGGTAATTAAATGAATTTAATCCTTCCAAAAGATATTGCAAAACTTAAAAATTTGGTTCGCAATATTGTTGAGGAACATATATTTACATTAGAGGCTGATTATTTTAAATTTGAAGGTTCTAACAATGTTGCTAATCTACTACCAAAAACTATTGGCGAACTGAAAAACCTGTCAATAAACTCTGGAATATATAAATCCCACTTACCCAAAGTATTTGGTGGAGCAGATATGGGTGCTTTAGGAGCAACGGTCATAGATGAAGAGATATCCAAGAGCATTATAAGACTACCAGTGTGTCATGTCCCTAATATTCTGATAGAAAATTCAACAGACCTTCAAGTTGAAAAATATATTACACCTTACCTAAACGGCCAGATTAATGCTTGTTTTGCACAAACAGAACCTTCTGCAGGTTCTGATATGGCGAATATGATGAGTACACGTGCTATAAAAGATGGGGATTATTGGATTTTGGATGGCACTAAGGCATATATCAGTGGAGCAGGTACCGCTGATTTCATGATGCTTCAAGCTGTAACAGACCCTGAAAAAATGTCTAATGGGGGAATTACCATGTTTTTAGTTGATAGAGATCAACCTGGGGTCAGTACTGCACCATTACAAACTTGGATTACACCAAACGGAAAAAATTATTTTGTTTACCTAGAAAATGTCAGAATTCATTCTAATCAAATATTAGGACAATTAGGGAACGGATATTTCCTTGGACAAAGATGGCTTGATTTTCATGACCGGTTATTAAAATGCTCGACAATAATTGGAATCCTTTCCCGATCATTAGAAATCGCTATTTCGTCGGTTCAAGAAAATAATATCCATAGAGAAATTAGAGATAACCAGGAAATTGAATCTAGTTTATCTGACGTTTATATGACGATTATGGTCTTAAGGCGACTTATGTATGAAGTAGCTTTGAGTTACGATCAATCTGAAAATATTGAAATTTCAGCATCTATGTTGAAATTATGTGCTGCCGAATGGGGTTGGGAATGTATAGACAAAATCATGCAGTTATTAGGTGACAAAGCCGAACGTTGGGATAGTCCTATTCCACATTGGTACCATCTCTTAAGACATGCTCGGATTGGAGGAGGAACTTCAGAAATAATGCGAATTAAAATAGCTCAATTTTTATTAGATTCAGAATCTGCTGATAATAATTAAAGAACAATTTAGTGAGCTTATAGTTATTAATGAGTGTTTTTAGTTGAACTAGAGGGGAAATGTTAAAAACTTTATTGGTTCGTAATCTGGCTACAATAGAAAAAATTGAACTTGAATTCACCTCTGGCTTGATAGTTTTGACTGGTGAAACAGGTGCTGGTAAATCTATCATTATTGACGCCTTGAATTTTCTGTTAGGTGCAAGAGGGGATATTCAAATGATAAGGTCAGGCACAGATAATATTATTGTAGAAGGTATATTTGAAATTAATCCCGAAACTTATCCAACATTTGTAAATTACCTGCATGAAACTGAATTAGATGAATTCAATAATGAGATAACAGTATCTAGACAAATGAATAAGATGAATAAAAATATTTGTAGACTTAATGGGAATATTGTTCCTCTAAAAGTCTTGGCTGAAATTGGCTCTATACTGGTTGATATTCATGGACAAGGTCAACATATATCATTAAATCAATCAAAATCACACATTAATATATTGGACAGATATGCTGGTTTAAATTATTTAACTACTCAATATATTGGATTAGTGAATGAACTAAAAGAAACAAGATATCAACTAGAAACTTTGCAGAGTGAAAAACTTGATAAGATAAGGAAAAAAGATTTCCTGGAATATCAAATCTCTGAAATTTCAACAGCACAATTGGTAAAAGGAGAAGATTCAGAACTTGAACAAGAATTACTTATTACGAATAATTCTGAAAAAATACAAAATACGCTTCAGAAATCCATTGAGAAACTATTTGGAGATGAAACTGAATCCGCAAAAGATAAATTAGCTATCGTATACGAAGGTCTTAAACAAATTGAATCTCTTGATCCTATAATTGAAAATTTACGAAAAACATCTGAGTCAATTATGTATCAAATTGAAGATCTCGTAACAGATTTTCGAAATTATTCACAAACAATTGATTTTGATGCCAGTCGCTTGGGGGAACTTCAAGGTCGTATTGATCAAATTAATCAACTTAAACGTAAATATGGTAATACTATAGATGAAATAATTAATCATGAACTCAATTCTCTTAGTGAATTACATCAAATTAATGATACTGATAAACAGATTGCTGGGCTTAACATTGCTGTAAATAAGCTACTTAACGACACTGGAGATATTGCTGCAATATTGTCTGTTAAAAGACATGAAGCATCTAACACTCTAGTTGAAAAAATCCATAAAGAATTAACTGAATTAGCTATGCCAAATACACAGTTAAGTGTTTCTTTTCAACATAAACTAACACCAGATGGGTTACCAGTAAGTTTAGACGGAAGCCGAAAACAACTCGTAGATTTTGATAAATCAGGGGTAGATAAAGTTGAATTTCTAGCTACAACTAACCCAGGAGAAGACATGAAATCTTTAGCAAAAATTGTATCAGGAGGAGAAACTGCTAGGTTCATGTTAGCGATCAAGGTAATTTTGTCTGATGCCGTTAATGTACCTACTCTAATCTTTGATGAGATTGATTCAGGAATTGGAGGACGCATAGGATCAGTTGTAGGAGAAAAATTATGGAAATTAGGGAACCAATATCAGGTTTTATGTGTTACTCACTTACCACAAATAGCTTCATTTGCAGATCAACATATACTAGTAGGAAAAACCGTTTTGGAAGGCAAAACATCCACTTGGGCATCAACTCTCGATGGGAAATCTAGGATTCAAGAATTATCTCACATGTTAGGGTTCACGGATAAAGCATCATTGTCTCATGCTCAAGAAATGTTTGGAGAGACAATTAAAATCAAACAATCCAATATTGCCTGAATTAGTGCTATATCGTAAGAATAGATCCAAAATATGTCCGAATATAACTAAATTATTTAATTAATTCACTATTAAAGTATATTTTTGGCAATTTCTTGTAATTATTGCAAAGGTATATTTTGCACGAAAGTGTTTGACAACGGATTCTGTAGCTGATATAGATATGATTGTACTTATTTATTTAGGTTGGTTTTTTAGAGGAGAGGAAAATGAAATTAAAGTTCAGAACCAGAATTATTTCTATTTTAACTATAACGGCACTAAGCCTGTTTTCTGTTTGGATAATGGCCTGTGGGTCGGATACACCTGCCCCAGCTGCACAGGTGGCCCCATATGTAGCACCTACAGCTGTTCCTGCAGTTGCCGCTACCGCAGTACCAGCCCCTACTGCTGTTAAACAAGTTGTAGCTGCTGATTCAACTGGTCCAGTTAAAGGTGGAACATTAAGGGTTGCTAAGACATTTAACTTTGACGCCCCTGATCCTGCCTATACAATACGGTCTGGTATGAGGAGTATCTTACATATAGTATATGGAACCTTGGTTGAAAAAAGCCCTAGTGGAGAACTTGTTCCTGGGTTAGCTAAGTCATGGAAGGTTTCAGCTGATGGTAAATCCATTGATATGGATCTTCAATCTGGAGTTAAATTCCAAGATGGTACTACTTTTGACGCGAAAGCTGTAAAGTGGAACTTTGACCGATTCTTAGACCCAGCAGTCGGTTCCGTTAGACGTTCAGCCTTGTCCCCTCCTTTGAATTCGGTCTCCATCGTTGACGAGGACACAATTAGATTTAATTTATCCCAGCCGTTTAGACCATTCTTGTCAGCACTTACAATGAGAGATGGCGGGAATATGGCATCCCCAACAGCAGTCGAGAAAGCTAATTCCTATGCTGATAGGGAAGGGGAATTTGGAAAGAATCCTGTCGGAGCAGGACCTTTTATTATGACAGAATGGGTACCTGGAAGTCACTTTGATTTTGAAGCAAACCCTAACTATTGGGAAGAAGGGCTACCTTATCTGAACGGGATAAACATGAAAATTATTCCAAATGATCAAATCCAATTTGCAATGGTTAGAACAGGTGAGTTAGATGCGATAAGATATGTAGGACAAGATGATCTTGTCAAGGCTAGGAGAAACCCTAAACTCAATGCTCTTGTTATGGAAGGATCTCTTGCAGTTACTATCAACTTTAAGTTAGAAAGACCACCATTTAATAATGAATCCTTAAGGCATGCTTTAACTCATGGTATAGACCGAGAAGTACTTGCTAGTAAAGTTTTCCGTGGTGGAGCAGTCCCTGCTCAAAACATGATTGCGCCTGCTAATGGAGGTGCATGGCATGATAGTTCCTATGTTGGGCCTAATTATGACCCAGAAAAAGTTAAACAACACTTGGCAGATGCTGGTCATGCCGATGGATTTGAATTTATATTCCGATGTCGAAGCCTGACCATGTGGACAAATTTCTGTGAAGGTGTCCAGGCAATGCTTAGTCCTCTTGGTATTGATATGAAAATTGAAATGCATGAACCTTCTGGTTACTTTGGAGCTTTTGCTAGAGGTGACCATGATGGGCCTGTAGGTTTGTATTTCACACCAAGGCCAGATCCACAGATCCTTCTGAAGGCTATGTACCATTCCGAAGGCGCTTGGGCTAAATTGTGGGAATATTCTAATTCCGAAGTAGATAAAATACTTAATCAAGCTGAAGGCGAGTATGATCAAAGTAAAGCTTCGCAGCTATTACATGATGTGGATACTATAGTTATGTCAGATGCCTCTATGATATACCCAGTCTGGCTTAATAATAACTATGTTCTTGATGGGAAGGTTAAGAATTACCCACTTATAGTTGATAGTGTACCCAGACTAGGGCGTGTCTGGATTGAAAAGGAATAGCCATGAATTAATTTGACTCCGTTAGGACAAAAATGGCGGGTACCTAAACTGGTACCCGCCATTTTTCTATTCCTTTAATAATTATAATTTATATGAATTATTATTTAGCTATATGCTCATTTAATCATATACTCTGAACTAGTTACGAATATACTTCCCACACATATTATTATTCAAATATCTGGGTTACCATGGAATGTGTGATTACTACTAAATACTCTAACCAGAGGTTTCAGTTAGTGGATTGCAGCAGCCGGGGCAGCTGCTCTTTCATTAATAAGCAAACCTTTTTCGAATCTATTGATTGAAAAAGGTTCTATTTGGTCAGGTGTTTTACCAGTAAAAATTAACACCGCCATTCTTTTACCTGCAATTGGAGCTGCTTTGAATCCCCAACTACCCCACCCACACGTAATTAAAAACCCAGGTATGTTTGGTACCTCTCCCATTATAGGGGCATAATCTGGAGACATATCACATAAACCTGTCCATTGTCTAAGAATATTTAAACCTTTAAGAGATGGGGATAATTGAGTTACATGGCTAACTAATTCCTCTAACATTGTTAATGTAGATTTCTGGCTATATGTGGAATATGGATCTACTCCACCACCTACTACTACTTCACCTCTGTCTGTCTGGTAAGAGTAAACGTGAAGGTTTGCAGATGATACGGAAGTACCCATAAGTGGCTTAATTGGTTCTGTTACAAATGCTTGTAGGGGATGTGTAACTATGGGAATATCTAAATCTACCATTTTGCAAATAATAGAAGTCCAACCAGCAGTTGCGTTAAGGACTAAATCGGTTTTGATAAATCCTTTGTTTGTTTCAACTCCAACTACTTTACCAGATGATCGCTTTATACCTGTAACTTCAGTAAATGGATGTAATTCCACCCCCATTTTATCTACATTCTTAGCGTATCCCCATACAACAGCATCATGTCT
>CAYTFF010000074.1:0-6213 GCA_964437045.1 uncultured Dehalococcoidia bacterium | reverse complement strand
ACTGGCGACACCGGCATTTTCAGTGCCGTGCTCTACCACCTGAGCTACCTCGGCGAGGATTTCATGGTAATTGAGGCCAATTTGACTGTCAAGCCAAATGTTCCCAGTTTCGTACACATATAAAAATGAGTAACCTTACGTGACTTACAAATTCATACACAATAAACCTCCCATAAATCCCTAATTCCAATACGGAAGAAACCGATTTATCCTTGCCAACAGGAATGTCATGAGCGTATCATCTGCAGTAGCCAATCTACATACAGTGTCTAAATTATTTAACACCTAAGGATTTAAGCGAAAAACCTTAATGAAATTCAAAATCCCATACTTATTTCTGAGCTTGTTTGTTCTGATAGCGTTATTGGCATGCGAATCAGAAACTGAAAAGATCGACCCAACCGTAACTGCAAATCCAACCGCAGCATCTACCCCTACAACTACGCCAACTTCAAAGCCGACTCCAACAGCAACCAATATTCCATCTCCCACTAATACCCCAACACCTGCACCCACAACGGCGCCTACTCCAACGCCTACCGCCACTCCTACTCCAGATTACTTCCCTGCCAGTACAATATTGGAAATACGGCAATCTATTGTGAGAATAATAGGATCAGGAACACAAGGCTCCGGCGCTTTCATAGACGAAAACGGCCTCATAGTAACAAGTCACACTGTTGTTGGAAATGATCTAACCGTACTTGTTGAAATCCATGACGGTAGTCGCCGACAGGGAATGGTACTCGGCATAGACGAAGTAGCCAACCTAGCTATCGTAAAGACAAATGTAAAGGGAAATGCAAGTTTAGCACTAGGAAATGCTCTAGACGTCAAAGCGGATGACCCAGTTCTTGCAATAGGCTATCCTCTTCAGGGAAGTGTTACAGAAAACGTTGGAGTAGTAGAGAGTCCGAATCTGGGATTTTTCCCCGTGGGGCCGCGCCGTGAAATCGGATACCTGACAACTGGGACTCGATTTCTACCTGGTTTCGATGGCGGGCCATTAATAAATGCCCAACGTGAGCTCATAGGGGTCCAGATTTTTGAAGGCCAAGCCGTTACGCTGCAACTCGGCCACGCTGTTTCGGTAGATAGGCTCAAAACTGTTATGCCCAAACTCGTAGCTGGAGAAAGTCTACCTTTTTCAGTAGAGGGAAACATACTTTTCACATATATGCACACGCTTTCGCACACGCTACTATCCTTGACTAACTCAGATGGCGACGGAGTGGCACTATTGCCTAACCAACATTTCACATCTGCATGGGGTGAAAGATCTAGCGACGGCAACAAAATCTTATACTCGTCTAGTAGAGGAATAGCAGCAACTGCAGACATTTATTTATCAAACGCCGATGGCACCAATGAAACAAGATTGACTCATGATGTTGGTAACGACGTATTTCCTTCATGGGGATCAAAAGATACAAAGATTGCCTTTGCAAGTGACAGATCTGGTAATACCGACATATATATCATGAATGCTGACGGTACAGATGAAAAGCAGCTTACCAAAAACCCAACTACTGACAGTTTCCCGCATCTGTCCCCAGACGGTGAAAAGATAGTGTTCACTTCAAACAGGAGTGGAATAGAAATATACACCATGGATTCAGACGGTACGAATCTTACTAGACTTACCACTAACGATGGAGATGGGGCAAGAGACGTTTACGTAAGAGATGAACATCCTCGCTGGTCTCCAGACGGAACCAAAATAGCTTTTCACTCAGATCGAAACGGCAGCCAAGATATATTTGTGATGGATGCTGATGGAAGCAATGTTGTACAAGTAACCAGTGCAACTTCGGATGAGGTGTACCCTGAATGGTCTCCAGATGGCAATACACTCGCATTCTGCATAGCAACGTATATACGGGACAGACAAGAATTATTCTTGATTAACCTGGATGGCACCGATATGAGACAAATCACAGACACTGGTGATTTAAATCTCTACCCTCGTTGGGCCAAATCTGATCCAGTACATCCGGTGGAAGTACCTGGAAATACTAGAGTGGCTTTTGTTTCAGACAGATCCGGCTCTGCAGACATATACTCCATGGACCCATACGGTAATAATTTATCGAAACTTACCAGCGGTGAATACAACAACACAAATCCAGCCTGGTCTCCGGATGGAACCGAATTAGCTTTCACAACTGACCGCGATGGTAACTCTCAGATATATGTGATGAAAGCCAACGGCACACAACAAGAGAACCTCAGCAACGGACCGTCCGATGATAATCAACCTTCTTGGTCTCAAGATGGAAAACACATAGCTTTCACTTCTGACCGTGACGGTAACTCTGAGATATACACAATGAGCAAGGACGGAAACAACCCAACCAACAGGACTAGCAATACCAGTGATGACAACAACCCACAATGGTCCCCGACTGATGACTTAATCCTATTCAACACCAACCAGTTCAATTCCTCCACAGCAAAGGAATTGGCAATTCTAGACATCACAAAATCGACCACCACTCAACTAACATCGAACGGTTCCAGTTCTATAGCAGGATCATGGTCTCCTGATGGAACTACAATCGCATTTTCGTCTGATCTAGATGGTGATTTCGACATTTATACGATCGACAAATCCGGAGCAAATCAGACCAAAGTAATAGATCTGCCGGGAGACCAAAAAGAGCCCAAATGGACAGAAAATGGGTTAGGCATATCCTTTGAATCCTCTCACAACGGCAGCGAAGATATATATTCCATTGGAATTGATAACGCCAATTTGTTCAGGCTCACCCGTAACCCTGCATCAGACACAAGCCCAGATTGGTCTCCACAGTTTGCCAAGAGCATCGGCGGAGTTAACAACCCTGCGGTGGTATTCTCTTCCGGAGAAACTGGCAACCGAGAAATCTTCCTACTCAACGGAGACGGAAGCATAAAAGTACAGTTAACTAATAGTTTAACTTCCAACATTCAACCTTCTTGGTCCCCAGATGGCAAAAGGGTAGCATTTACATCACATAGAGATGACGAGTGGAATATATATACCATTGGATCAGACGGAACAGATTTGAGGAAAATAACAAACGACAGTGCTAGACAAGGACAACCACGCTGGTCTCCTGACGGCACTCAAATGGCGTTTTGGTCATACGAAGACGGGCAAACCGGTATATATCTCATAGACTCGGATGGATCTAATCAGGTCAATCTAACTCCGGAACTTGGGTGGTATTTTAATCCTGCCTGGTCTCCGGACGGCACTAACATAGTGTTCCAGTCAGAAACAAATGCAGATAGCAACATATTCATAATAGACATCAATACAAAATCCCAAGAACTTATTACTACGGAACCTTCTTTTGACGGATCTGCTTCATGGCACCCGGATGGAGAAAGCATAATTTTTCATTCTGACAGAGACGAGAAAGGAAAAGACGGCAACTTTGAGATATACAGGTTAGTGATAACGACTGGGGAAATAGAGAGACTAACAAGCCAGACTGGCAGGGATCTTGAACCTACATGGTCACAAGATGGATCAAAGATATACTACGTATCATGGGTAGACAGAGATGCTGATGTGTTCCAAATGAATGCAGACGGGACAGGCCAAAAATATATGACTCGCAGTTCTGAGGAAGATGTCTCACCGCATGCTTCACCAAAATACGCGGATAAAACACAAGGAACCATTGTTTATCACAGTATGAGTAGGAAATCCCTCGGGGTTGTGCACATTCATACTATGGGTGAGGATGGATCTAACAAAACTCAGCTTACATCATCTGACTTTGACGATGCTTCTCCGAGATGGTCTCCTTCAGGAAAAACCATAGCGTTTGATACTACTAGGGACGGGAACCTCGAAATATATTCCATGGAGGCAGATGGTACCCTACAAGTCAACCTTACAAACAACGATAAAACTGACGACTCTTTTGCCTCATGGTCCAACGATGGAAAACAACTGGTGTTTCAGAGTAAACCTGTAAACGAGCTAGACAGCCATCTTAATATTTTCATTATGAATGCCGATGGATCTCAGAAAGTCCAGCTAACAGATAATGAACTTGAAGAAACTACACCAAGAGTTTCGCCAGATGGAAGCAAAATTCTATTCTTGTCAAAATCTGATGACGTGTATCAAATAAATGTCATGGAAAAAGATGGCTCTAGTCCAATGAATATCAGCCAATCCTCTCATAATGAAATTTCGGCCAGCTGGTCACCTGATGGGAAACATATTATTTTCGCATCGGACTCGGATGGTTATTCCCAAATTTATTTAATGGACTCTGATGGATCCAATAAATTCCGCCTATCTCCTAATACCGCAGAAGAAACATATCCTGTTTTCTCTCCCGACGGATTACATATCATTTTCATGTCAGATGCCAAAGGCGGAATAGAGATTTGGCGGATGACAAAGGAAGGTACTCTCAGGGAAAGACTCACGGAGAGCGATTTTTTCGACGGTCAACCAGATTGGGCCATTACCCAGTCAGAGTAGACAAGTTGCGAGCAACTTGAACGATCTATTTACATCTCGTCAGGAGAGTCCATACCCATAAGGTCAAGACACCTTTTTAGAACAAGACGAGCAGCAGCAACAAGTTTTAGTCTGGATTTTGAGATTTCCTGATCTTCATCCTTCTCAGATATAACTCTGCATTGTTGGTAAAACCAATGAAATGAAGTTGCAAATTCCTGAACAAAATGTGGCAGGTGATGGGGTTCAAGGGTCGTAGCCACGGATTCAATTATTTCTGGAAGTGTGACCATCTTACGAATAAGATCCAACTCGGAAGCATGCGTAAGAAGAAGACAATCTCCGTTACTGTAGTCTAAGCCCTTTTCTTCAGCCATGCGCAGAATACTCGTCATTCTGGCATGTGCATATTGGATATAATAGACTGGATTATCCGAGGACTCCTTTTTAGCCAAATCAAGATCGAAATCCATTTGGCTACTAGGGGATCTGGCCAGAAAAAAATACCTACAAGGATCTGAACCTACTTCCTCAAGAAGCTGTGGAAGTGTTACTAACTCACCTGTCCTTTTCGATGCCTTTAATCTTTGATCATCTCTCTTAATAGTGACCATTTGGGAAATAATTATAACCAATCTATCAGGGTCTACGCCAAATGCCTTAACAGCGGCCTTCATTCTCCCTACGTGGCCCTGATGATCTGCACCCCAAATATTTATAACCCGAGGGAAATCCCTGACTATAAACTTATCATAGTGATACGCCACGTCGGCAGCAAAGTATGTAGGAACCCCATTGCTTCTAACCAACACATTGTCTTTTTCTTCCCCAAGAGCAGTTGACTTGAACCAAACCGCCCCTTCTTTTTCTAGCATAAAATTGCTTTGTTCCATTAAATTGATCGCCGCTTTCACCTGTCCCCCATCATGCAACGTATATTCCCTGAACCAATTATCGAACTCTACGTTAAGCTTTTCCAGATCTTGTTTAATATTCTCCAACATTTTTTCGAGACCAATTTGGCCTATCTGACGAACAGCATCATCAGGATCCATGGATGTGAACTTATCCCCTTCCTCACCTGAAATCTCTTTTGCCAGATCTACAATATAATCTCCGACATACCCGTCCTCTGGCATGGCTGCAGGGTGGCCATATGACTGCAAATATCTGGCGTATACAGACCTGTAGAAGTTATCCATTTGCCTTCCGGCATCGTTCACATAATATTCTCTAGTAACATCATAGCCCGCGGCGATTAATATTCTGGCAAGTGCATCTCCAAGCACTGCTCCCCTGGCATGGCCCACATGAATGGGACCAGTTGGGTTGACACTCACAAACTCTATTTGCAACCTTTCCCCGTTACCAATATTTATGTTACCAGGTAAATCGGTGCCATCCAGAAGAGCGTCAACCTTAGCAGCCAACCAGTTATCGCTAAGAGTGAAATTGATAAAACCTGGCGCTTCAGCCCAAACTCTGGATATTGCGTCGCTTTCAGGCATCATCGAAACTAATTGCTCTGCTATATCAAAGGGATTTCGTTTGAGCAATCGTGCGAGGCGCAATGGAAGGTTTGTAGCAAAGTCTCCGTGATCAGATCTTTGCGGGTGTTCTATAGTCAGATCTTGCTTAGATACATCCAACTGAATCCCTGATCGTCTTGCGTTTTCTATCGCCCCATTAAGAATTTCTATTACTAAATCTTGTAGAGTGTAGGTGGGGATCATTTTTAGATGATG
>CAYTFF010000073.1:0-6313 GCA_964437045.1 uncultured Dehalococcoidia bacterium | reverse complement strand
AAGTCTTGGAATTTTTGAAATCAAAAAACCTACTTTAAATTGAGTATGACATTTACATGCGCGTCAATGTACATCTTTCTTCTCTTATCACGCCTTTTGATCAACGTTAGTGGCTCTACAATGTAATCAGCGAGGTCTACAAGCTTTACTAGAGATTCTAACGCTTTGGATAGACACTTTCTCTTACCCAGTCTTTCCTCAAACGCATCGAACTCTTCAGTACACTTATCACGTACAAATCTAAACACATCAGCAACAAAATCTTCAGAAATTTCTGGCAATTTCGCACACTCGACTGGAAACCGGCTTACAAAATTTTTCCCTGTAACATACGAGCAAAGATCCTTCTTCGTAATGTCACCCACATTCTTCTTTTCCAGTTCTCGGATTTTTTCTAGACGGGAAAAGAAGTCTACAACAGCTGGGTTGCCATAATTCTTTAATTTTATTTCCGAGCTTATAGGCACGATTATCCTTTTCCTCTTTGCACCACCGATGGCGTTCGGATTGCCAGAGGTATTTTTCAACGGTTTTTGATAATACTTGATCACTCCTGCGGATTCCATCTCCTTTAGGCGTCTCCTTACCAGGTCTTCGCCAGGCGGAAGGCTTTCACGCTGGTCCATTGACAAATCAGCGATTCTAATTTTGGTTGGAATTTTTTTGCCTTTCTTGAACTTGGCTTTCATGGTTTTCCTTCCAATGCCATATCCCTTACATTTGGACTCCCTTGTGGTGACGGCTTTCTTGACCAAACTTGCCGCGGTGTGTCCTTGCGCCGGCCTGCCTTTTGATTCTTGTCTGTACATTTTTTTGCACTGAACCAGAATCCATTTCTTCTGTTCCTCAACTTCCATGTAGACACAAGGCACGGCTTTAATTTAAACATAACCATTGGCAAAAAGACTAGGGATATGTCGCATTATATAGCAACACTTTGTAGGTAAACCATGAGCCTAATACAGATACATGGAGAAAAGACGCTGGAATACATAACCAAGATCATGGACGACGACGCTATGAACAGCCGGGTTCGTCATTGCCAGGCGCGTCGGGAGCGAATAAGGTTTGGTGGCAAAACAAAATACATGAATTCGCCTGACAGGTGTATTTTTTGTGGCTGCGGAAGGGCATTCGACATAGCCACCAGGGTTATGGAACCATTGGTGGGACACCACGTGAGATACTTTCCACCACTCGTTGCCTGGGTCCACTACAGATGCCACGCAAAAATCCACGGGGGCGATGCACCTCATTTGATACAGTACGATGCCGGGGATTCGAGGAGGTACTATGAGCAGAAAAAAACCATAGGGAAAATACCAAAGGCTTTTGGTGGTATTAATAACGGAGGGACATAACATATGACAATGAAGCAACAAACAAAACAAACAGACGAGCGCCTGGCCGAGATTGCGAAAAAAACAAAACATCTCAGAATGGCCATGACGCAGATTCCCGCAATGCCAGAAGAAGAGCCCGAGGACGTGCTAACGGACATGAGATTTGTCGGCGTCATCTTTGACAACGACGAATACAAGAAGGGCGAATCGAGAATCAACGAGTATCTGAAAGAAGGCTATTCGGTCATAAGGGACTTTCAGACAGGAAGCGGCATTGTGATCACTCTTGGAAAGTTCAGCAAGAGGGGAGCAAATTGACGAACCATATTTTTTCATCATCAGATAAACGAAAGGCGTTTAACCACGTCGGGCACTTTGTCCAGGAAGATCTTGAGGAACTCAAGATTGCCGGCAGCAGGTACTACCGCTTGGCCGACATTGTCCTACCATCTGTAACAACAGTCCTTTCCTCAGTGAAAAACGAAGGTCTTGAGGCATGGAGGGACAGCATTGGGCACGATGTGGCCAACTACATTGCAAGGACAGCCGCCAAGACTGGCACCGACTTTCACAGAATAGCCCAGGACTATCTGAGCAACAAGGACACTGATCTACACAGAGACATGCTATACCCATTCGCACACTTTGATCTTATCAGGGACGACCTTGGACGCATTGACAACATACATGCGCTTGAGGCAACTCTCTACAGCACGAGGCTCGGCATTGCTGGGCGCGTTGACATTGTGGCAGAGTTTGACGGCATTCTATCGGTCATTGATCTGAAAAGCGCGCGCAGGAAAAAGCAGTTGGACATATTGAATACCCACGCAATCCAGGAAACGGCATATGCGGCTTGCTGGACGGAGCGGACGGGAATTCCAATCAAACAGATAGTGACGATAGTGTCGTGCCAGAATGGCATGGTGCAGACTGTCACAAACGACCCAGCTGACTTCGAGTCAGTTCTGGAAAAACGCATTGAGGAGTTCAAAGTTTCAGAGGCAGAAACCCTGGGGAAAACACCAAAGGGTTTTCCAGGTATAAGTACGAAATTGACGGGGAATGGACATGACTGAAGACAACGGCATCCCACTACAGGACTGCCCACTATGCGGAGGCAAGATTAAGGAGCCAACCTCCACCGACTACAACTTTGCCGTCGTTGAAAACTTGCACAATATTGCAAGGGCAGAACGGGAAAGGGCAAGGGAGTTCTCTTACCTGGCAAGCAACGTAGAGATCATTAGGAAGAGACTACTCGGCTCTCACATCGGCAAGGTTGAGGAGCACATGACTCTGGACCATCTCAAGACTGCATTTCCACTTGACCACTTTAATGACGAGGACGCAGACAGACATGGAACTGACATAGTCGGCATGGTAAGGCATAACGGAATCCCATCAGGAAAAGTATCTGTAAGTGTCAAGCATCACGGCCAGTGGAGCAGCTACTTTGTGGACCAGCTGGCAGAGAACGTCGCCAACGACAATTCTGACGCCGGAATACTTGTCACGACAAAGTTTCCAGGCGAAGCACTAAACGAGTTCATGTGGTTTTTGCCATGCGGAAAGGGAACTGGCGCACTGCTTGTCAAGCCGGAGTTTGCCGCAGCCGCATATTTTGCCGCAAGGACAATTGCGATCAACAAGCATCTTGGGATAAACTTAACTCCAACTAAAACAATTAGATTACCACTAGGAAGTGAGACGAAATGATGACTGTTAATTATGCAATTTACTGTGACAAAAAACGCGCCACCACCATTAAAATTCACAAAGCGGAATGTAACTTTGTCAAATCTCATCAAGCCAATGATGACGAATGGTTTTGTGCAACAACATATGTGAACGCACGTGCACTTTGTGGGCACCTTGAGAAAGCAGCCGGGATAGCTTCAACTGATTGCAAGTTTTGTAACCCAAAACCGGAACAAACAGCATTTCCTGTTATGGACGAAGAGTATGATGAAGAAGACATGAAAGTCGCACGCATGGCCAAGAATGCAGCTATATCATATGAGAGGTATTTTTTCTATTTGACCACCGAGATACTTAGACACAGCGTTGACGCACACCACATAGTCAACCTTGGCGAAAAATCCGTGTCGGACAAATACCAGGCAGCTCTGGAGCTTGGAAAGAACGCCTTTGACGGGGACGCGGAAAATCTCACTGTGACGCTTCACGGACAGTCAAGGACCGCGGGAGAGGAGTACGTAAAGATTTTCAAACTTTCATTAGCTGACGACGGATTCGGAATGACGTTCGAAGACATAAAGGACAAGTGGATGAGGATTTCCACCGACTCGAAGGTAGCCGAGACGGAGTCGCCAACAAAGCAAAGGCGCGTCTCCGGCGAAAAGGGAATGGGCAGGTTTGCGATGCAGAAGCTGGGACAGAAGGTCACGGTGACCACAACTCCCCTCATGTATCCCGGCAGGAAAACTGGCTATCCTGGAAAGAAGTTCGTGATAGAGCATGACTGGAAAAGGTACGACCACGGAATTATGCTCGGCGACATAAAGACCAAAGTAACCATACTGGACGCCGTGCCGGGTGAGCACGGCACCACGATCGAGATTGAGGATCTTAACGAGAGATGGGACGTCATGCGGCCTGCGAGAAAGGAGGAAAAGACCAAACCAGAGAACGACATCGAGAAACTTGCCAGAGTCCTGAAGGCCCTCGTAATGCCAAAGGGCATTTTTGGCAAAAAGCCAGACTTCAGCGTAAAGGTGGAAGGAAAAGGATTTGAGTTTGAGGCTGATGTCGAAACGTCTCTCAGCGAACTTGCTCCATATTCCGTTACTGCAGTGCTTCCGGCAGGAGACAATCCCGTTGCAACATTTACCTTAAGAAGGCGACCTGACATTGCAAAAAAATACAAGCAGCCGGAGCAGGTACGTGATACAGCACCTACAGCAGAAGCAACATGCGGCGCGGCCAAGTTTACCGTTTACCTGTATCCAGACCGAGCAGATCAATGGGCCCCAAGCGGAGCACCAAGAAAGTCACCAGAGCTTAGAAAACTCCTAGAGCAGGAGTGCGGAATCAAGGTATTCAACGACGGCGTCAGGGTCATGCCATACGGCGAGCCTGGAAACGACATGCTAGAACTTAATCCACGATGGGTTGCAAGGCGCAAGGGAAAGCACGGCGGACATTTAAGGAACGAGAGCATAATCGCATATGTCAAGCTGGATCGAAAGAATAATCCTGGCATCATAGAAACCACAACCAGACAGAAACTTGTCGATACGCCGGAATTCATTTCACTGAAAGAGGATTTCCTGCTTCCAGTTATTACAAAGATGGAGACCATCTACCAGATTGACAAGGACATAGAAGCAAAGGCAAAGAAAACAATAAGTGCCGGACCAAAGGCGGATTCAACGCTTGCAGAGATTAAGCGTTTAGTCTCCTCCATGAATATCTTGGGACCGGAAAAGGCCGAGCTCAAGGAACTGGCAAATGAGCTGAACAAACTTGTCAAAGTTGCCGACGGCCAGAGGGAAGAGGCGGAGGACGAGCTTAGGGAAAAGACGGAGGTCTACAGGGCTGTGACAACGTTCGGCCTCGCTGGACTCTCATACGAACACGACATACACACAGCCATCAGCAACATCTCAAATACATTGAAGATACTCAATAAGGCAAAAACCAAGGCAAAACTTGGAGAGGACGCCAGACACATAGATGACGCCATCGATTATGTCCAGGCCGCACTGGAATGGTCCAAATACTCAATGGAAATTGTCGGCCAAGCAAGCGCGGTGAAGAAGAGGACAAAGATGCAAGTAGACATGGAGCAGGAGCTTGAAAGGCTTGGCAGGCAGTACGCGCCACTTCACCAGCTTCACCAACTAGAATTTGACTACAATGTCCGCGGCAATATTCCAGGCATCTTCATATCAAAGGCCAACCTGCTTTCAATACTAAACAACCTGATGACAAACTCGATGAAGGCGCTGGCAGGAGTTGCGCGCAGTAAAAAACAGATATCTGTAACCGTAGAGAAGACATCGTCAAACCTAAAGATAGAATGGAAGGACAACGGAACCGGAATAGCTGAAGACGATCGGGAATATATCTTTGAAATGCTCTGGACAAGGAGGTCCAACAAGTACAACCTTTCACTCGGACTGGGACTCAGCATCGTACAGGAGATAATGGAGGATCTTGACGGCAAAATAGAGGTAAAGGAGACGGTTGACGACAATAAAGAACCTGGAAAAGGACCACCCACATTTACCATATTAATTCCACTGAGGTCATTGGAAAAAAATGGCTGACAAACACAAACCCCAAGTTCTAGTATACGACGACAATCCAAAACAGGCACAGACAATTGTGGACCTTATTGGAGACGAATTTGACATAGCGGTTGCGGATCCCGAAACGCTTCCGGGGAAAGTCAGAGCGGACATTGACGTGATCCTAACAGACGTGGAGATAATCACCCAGGGAATGCCAGAAAGGGAGGGACCTGTCGTGATGGAAGAAACTCTCAAGCAACTGGGTTTTGCAAAGCCGGTAATTGTCTACACGAACGTCACTACGAACGATCTGATGAATCTTAAAAACTCGTCAAAGGGCGAGCTTTTTTTCGGGTATGTCTCACTACAACCGTTTGATTGGGAAATCATAATGGCTGACTTGATTCGGAAGGCATATGCATCCAAAGTCAAGCAAAAGGGAAGGATGTTCAAGGTCTGGTGCAGAGAGTGCGGCATAATGGACGACAAGGTTATGCCTGATGGAACGCAACTTCTCCGCGACATGAAATATCCCGTTGACGAGAATCTAACATACGGAACTCTGACTGACTGGTTCGATGGTGAACACGATGAGACCGACGCTGAGACCTACTCTAGAATTATCTTTGAAAGACTGAACAAGCAACCAAATTTTCAGAATAAGGATCAAAGCGAGTGAAAACATTTTAGACCGCACCGGGCCATCAATGA
>CAYTFF010000072.1:6184-6419 GCA_964437045.1 uncultured Dehalococcoidia bacterium | reverse complement strand
AATAGGGCCCTTTGTCATTCCACCACCACTAAATCCTACATCAATATATAAACCATTAATATCGGGCACCAGACCTAACATAGGGGTATGGTCAGGCATGTAAGCTTCTGGTGCTGTCCAAACCAGTTGCCAACCAGCTTTTTCCATTCCAGGCATCCTATGAGTTAATCTACGGGCCCACATATTGATAGTAGCTTCTCCAACTATTTCTGGATAGTTTTCAGGGTCACATACG
>CAYTFF010000072.1:5443-6052 GCA_964437045.1 uncultured Dehalococcoidia bacterium | reverse complement strand
TTTTCATGGTCACATTCGGGCATAACCTTTCTTTTAAGTATGTCTAAAAGTGTTAAGTCTGGCCCTTCCATTCTCCAGTAAGTACCTATGGTCCAATCCCTACCTACAGTCATATGAGTGCGGATTTCTTTAGGTCGTTTTAATATCGCACAGCATACTCGGCGTGGAATGATCGGGATTTCAAAACCAGCTGTTCTAATTAACTTTTCTGACCATGCTCCGGTTGCTACTACTACTGTAGGTGAATATATAACTTCTCCGTTTGTTGTATGAATTCCAACTACTTGTCCCTTGTTAACCTCTATGCGTTCTACCTGTACATCACCCATAAATTGAACACCTAAATTTCTTGCTGCATGCATGAAGGCATTAGCTGCAGTGTAGCCATCACCATGCCCTGCATCATGGCAAATTATAGCTCCACCTATATCGTCAACACGAAAATGAGGTTGTAGTGACTTGAGTTCTTCGGGGCTAATTAATTCTGCGTCAATACCCATCGATTGTGCTTGATTTACCTGGTTCTGGGCCCAGTTCAAATTATAGGGGTCTTCCTTTTCAAAAATGGATAAATAATTTACCAATTAGTGAATTAAATAAACAAAAAAT
>CAYTFF010000072.1:0-5391 GCA_964437045.1 uncultured Dehalococcoidia bacterium | reverse complement strand
CCCAATTCTGGTATATCTGTACACTTTTCCATGCAAGTTCACTTACTGTCTCACGGATGGGAGATATCATTGCTGATGAACTGCCTGTGGCACCAGAGGCAACATTCTTTTTCTCAACTACTAAGATATCTCGGATACCTTTTGAAGCAAGGAAATAAGCCATACTTGTTCCGCCAATGCCTGCCCCTATAATGATGATTTCTGGAGTATTTGACATATAAACTGTTCCTACTGAAAATCATATAACTACTATATTAATAGGTCAACACAACTGAAATAACCCTTAATATGAATATTAAGAAGATTATGCTTGGCGGACGTGTACTAATAAAAAAGAAGGCTCAACCATTTCTGGATGAACCTTCAATTGGGTCAAGCTACAAAGTAGCTTCTTTATTATAGACTATTATTGTAAATAATGCAGTTAAATAATGAATATATTTATTATCAGGAACACAGTTAACAGAATTTCTAGTAGCTAATTGTGTGCACAAATGTTATTTACTAAGTATAATAATTTCGTGCAGGAGGGATATTAAAAATGGATTTTGGCGTTTCCTTAGGAAGCAATCTTAAAATCGGTAATATTGCTGAGCATTCAAAGGTAGCTGAAGAAAATGGGTTTTCGCATCTTGGGTTTGTTGATCAGCCATTCCATGATAGGGATGCTTGGGTGAGTATGACTATTGCAGCAATGAACACTAGTTCGATTTTAATTGGACAAACGGTCACTGATCCTTTTACATATCACCCATTAGTTATTGCCAATGCTACAGCGACTGTGAATGAACTTTCTGAAGGTCGTGCTTTTGTTGGAATAGGTGCGGGGGGGGCTGGCGCTAAAGCTATATTTAAACCTGTTCCATTAAATGAACTTCGAGATGCGGTAGTATTTATTCAACAGGTTACATCAGGTATGAAAGGTGCCTTTAAAGGGGTTTGGGAACCCCGTACCCGTACATCTGAAATGCATTCTGTTTGGATTCGAGATCGTATACCAGTTTATTGGGCTGCAGATGGATTAAAATCAGCAGAAATGGCAGGAGAAGTAGCAGATGGTGTAATTTTCTCTGGAGGGCATCCAGAACTTACTAAAATGAGATTGGAACATGTGGAGAAGGGGGCTTTGAAGGCAGGTAGAGACCCTTCTGAAATAGACATATGGCTGCGGAGTATGATATTTCTGTCTGATTCTAAGGAAGAAGCAATGCCAGAAGTTGCTTCTTTTGCTGCTACTCAGGCCAACGCTACATACAGATTTGCCCTAAAAAATCCAGAAGTTGGAAAACTTCTGGAAAAGATTGACCCTGGAATTGTAGATGAGTTCAGAAAAGTTTCCGAGGCATATGCCCATTATGACCATGAAAGGCCAGGGGCTATTCATGGGAATGTTGTAAGTAAAAAGGTTATAGATTTCTTTCATTTGACTGGAAATCTAGAGGATGTTTGTGAGGGCATCTATAAAGTGGAACAGCTGAGAGCACAAAATGGCCTTAAAGTTAAATGTTTAGGTTTGGCAATGTTTACCATAAAGGATCAAATTGGGATGATGCGAGAAATAGGAAGCCAGGTTATCCCGTTATTCAAAACCTAGTCAGTCATTTCATTATACTATTAAGCGAAAGTATTCAAGTATTCGTTTAGCGAATAGTCAAGCCTAGTAAGACCTTCGGTTAAATCAGCTGATTCATACAGTGCCAAACTTATCCTAAGCGAATCTCTATATGAATTATCTGGAGAAAATTCTATACCTGGCCGAAATGAAACTCCATTCTTCCGGGCTATTTGCAGCAGTAAATTTGTGTCTATATTATTCTTAAAAGTCAGCCAAAAAAAATATCCCCCGCTCGGGGGCAAAAACACTAATCTATCTGGATCAAAAGATTTTAATGTATTTGTTATAGAATTGATGCGATTTTTATAAGTTTCTTTTAAATTGATGATATTTTCTTTAAGTAGACCTAGCTCAATGATTACGTTTACAAGATTAGATGTAAAATGGTTAAATCCACCACCACTTTCAGTTATACCGGCATTTTGGAAAACATTGATTATGCTAGGATTAGCATGTATCCAGCCAAGACGCAGTCCAGGAGCCAAAATCTTTGAAAATGAACCAAGAGAAATGACACACCCTGACTTTGATTTATCAAACAAGACCATTGGTTTAGGTGGAAGACTATCATAATACAATAGTTGATAAACCTCGTCTGCAAGTATCTTAAAATTAAACTCTTCTGCTAGGTTAATTAATTTTTGTCGGCGATCCATTGGCAAAACTACACCTGTGGGATTCTGAAAGACAGGGATGGTATAGATTAACTTTGGGTTTGGGATTGTATCATCATTCAACATTTTCTCGAGGGCATCGACATTCATGCCAAAACTGTCTGTTGGTATGGGTATAATGTTTAGGTGATGATCTTGGAAAATTTTTTCTACTAGGTAATATGTAGGATTTTCTAGGAAAACAGTATCACCTGCTTTTGTGAATAATGTTGTAGTGAAATCTATCGCTTGAGATGCTCCCCCAGTCAAGAAAAGGTTTGTGGGATTCACTTGATAATTATATGAAGGCTCTTTAGATAAGAATATAGAAAGTGATTCTAGCAATGGGCCATAACCTTGCATTGCTCCATACTGTAAAGCTGTAGAATCCTCAGATAATACTTTTTTTGCCGCAATATTAAGGTATTCTACGGGATGAAGGTTAGTAGAAGGGTGTCCCCATCCAAGATCAATAATACCTTTAGGGATAGAAATAAGTAATGATGGTAGTATCTTTTTCATTTTAAAAGCCCATATAAAGATTTAAATTATAAAAAATTTTATTAGGTTTAGGTTACATTAACATTCAGTAGACAATCTGATAGCTGATAAAAATCCTTGAATATTACGTCTGGTTGGTAATTGGATTCCTCTGTAGGTAAATCATATCTATTTATATATGCAGCACGATAACCACAAGCGCGAGCTCCCAATAGATCAAAAGAATGGGAAGCTACCATCATAATTTTCCAAGGTTCTGTGTTTAGAATTTTAGATGCTTTTCTGTATACTCCAGGGTGTGGTTTGAAAAAACCTGCTTCCTCAACTGAAATAACCTCATCAAATTCAAATTTGATTCTATTTTTGACGAGATGATCTAGGTACCATGGTTCCCCATTTGATAATCCTACTAGTTTATAGGAGCCTTTCAATTTATTTAATCCAATAATTGCGTCTTTAAATGGACTTAGGTTTTGATAGACTTTCATGAAATCTTCAATTTCAGAATTATCAAAGTCAATTTTGTTTGCCCTTAACACATACATCAAAGCATACTTGCAAACTGTGAGATAACCACTATGACCCATCATCATTATTGTGTCTTGGTATTGTTCAATACGCTGACGGGAACGCCATTGTATCCATAAATCGTTCCCAGATATTTTTGTTGGTTTATCCTTTAAGAAGTGGTCTATTTGAGGAATTAGGCTGCCTGATAAATCTAATACCGTCCCAAACAAATCAAATGTTAAAGTGGTGATCGAATTTAAAGGATTTTTAGTCAATAAAGTCGCCATAATTTAGTTCAATAATATTATACATTTAGATTATATTTAGTCACCAAGTATAATAATTATCTATAATCCCAATTCCTTTTCGGCCCAAGTTATTGTTTTATCGAGTATGTCTACTATTGTGTCTATATCGGATTGCTTGATATTCAAAGGAGGAGATAAGTAAATATTCCCTTCGAATCTTACAAGTAATCCTAGTTCAGCCATTTTTGTGTTTATTCCTGTGGCAATAGTATCAGTCACAAAATCGAACCGTTCTTTTGTGGTTTTGTCTTTAACAAGTTCTACAGCACAAAGCAACCCAAGCCCTCTGACATCTCCAACAATAGGATGTTCCTTTAGTGTACTAAGGCGACTAAGCATGTATGCGCCAAGTTTTGCGGAATTTTCTACAAGGCCTTCTCGCTCTATAATATCGAGGTTAGTTATCGCTGCTACAGCTCCAGCGGGATGCCCTCCATATGTAAATCCATGAGTAAATGTTTTATCTGCTTCTCCGTGGAAGGCTTTGGCAACCTTAGTATTCGCTATGACTCCTCCTACTGGTTGGTACCCACTTGTTACCCCTTTTGCAAAAGTCATTAGATCTGGGACTATGCCCCAGTGCTCAGAAGCGAACATTTTACCTGTACGACCGAATCCAGTTATAACTTCATCAGCAATAAGAAGTATTCCATATTTGTCACATATTTCTCTAAGCAAAGGCCAGTATTCAGGTTGAGGAATGGAAACTCCGTTGCTTACGGAGACAGGTTCAGCAATAACTGCAGCGATCGTTTCAGGTCCTTCAAATTCAATCATTCGTTCTATATCTTGCACGCAATTAAGCTTACACGATGGGTATTCAAGACCCCAAGGGCACCGATAGCAAGATATATTTCCTACATGTCTAACATTAGGAAGGAGAGGTTCATATCGTTCTCTGTGTACATATGCATTAGAGCCATTTAAGCTGAGAGCACCCTGACTAGTACCATGGTAAGAACCACGTCTTGCAATGAACTTGCTTCGTTCGTTATGACCAACGTTAATGTGATATTGACGAGCCATCTTCAGGGCTGTTTCAACTGCTTCTGATCCACCACTAGCTAAAAATACCGTATTTAAGTCCCCAGGAGCTATATTGGCTAATTTCTCTGCAAGTTTTATTGCTGGTATGGTTGCATAAGCGAAAGTATTGGCATAGTGAAGAGTATTTAGTTGTTTAGCGACAGCATCAACTATTTCAGTACGTCCGTGTCCTACATTAGCTAAGAACAGACCTCCTATCCCGTCAATATAAGTATTACCATCAATATCTTTGATATGAACCCCTTCACCTTCTACAATGATGGTAGGGCCATCTTCAGCAACAACAGATTCATACTGCGTCATGGGCATCCAGAGGTGTTTTAGAGCTGTTTGTTTAAGTTTATCTATGTTATTCCCAGAGGAATTTGAGTTTAGTTCTGGCATAAGCATCTCCCATCAAATATTGATTAATATATTAACAAATATCTTGCCTACTTATTCAAATTCTTTTCAGGCAGGCCTCCATTATTCTTTAGAATTGTTATTATTTCACTTAATATCTCAGAATTTTATGGATTGGTTACGTTTAACAATTTAGTGAGGCTTGCTGTAGCAACTGGAGTAAATCTATTTGCATCCAGTGAATTAATTGATGCTCCGGATTTAATTAGCAGTTCTACCATATCTTTTTGCACGAAGAAAATTGCCCAGTGGAGCGGAGTTGCTTCGTCTTTATTCTTAGCCTTTATATTGACGTCAGCTCCATTATTCAAGAGAATTTTAGTAATTTCTCCATAACCTTTCACAACTGCTAAAT
>CAYTFF010000071.1:1536-6421 GCA_964437045.1 uncultured Dehalococcoidia bacterium | reverse complement strand
TGATTTTAACTTTCTATCTTCTCGATAGGGGCATAACTTGCTAGAAGACGCTTAATCCCTTTATTGTTATCAAATGCTACTGTTAATTCTATATCTTGATCTGTTACAAGGCGATTTACAATAATTCCCACCCCAAATTTTGGATGGCTTATTTTATCTCCAATACTAATTTTAGATTTTGCCTCAGAAACCAATCTTATAGGTTGATAAACAGTCTTTAAATTCTCCTTTTTAGGAGTGATCAGTTTTTGTCTTCTTCGAATTAGTGCCGATCCTTTTATCAAATCCTGGGGGATATCATCCAAGAATCTGGAAGCATCATTTTGGCCGCTTCCTCCCATTATTCTTCTATAGAATGCCCTGTATAGGTAGAGTCTGATTTTGGCGCGTGTCATTCCTACATAGAATAATCTCCGCTCTTCCTCCAGTTGTCCTGGGTCATTCATGGATCTTACGTGAGGTAAAAGGCCATCTTCAATTCCAACAATGAATACTGCAGAAAATTCCAATCCTTTAGCTTGGTGTAAAGTTATTAGTGTAACGGATTCCGCCTCATCTTCCATGGTATCGAAATCGGTGGATAGGGAAACACTTTCCAAAAAGGTTATAAGACCCTCTTGAGGGTCCATAGTCTTAAATTCTTGAGCTAGTCCACGAAATTCAAGGATGTTTTCCCATCGCTCTTCCCCCTTCTCATCTTTTTGGGCAAAATTTTGATATCCAGTATGCTCCAATATATTATCGATTGATTCTACAATATCTAGTTCTTGGCTTTCTTTATTTAATAACGTAATAAGATTAAAGAAATCTGTAAGTGCTCTCGTGCTCCTTGCAGGAAAGGATGGCATAGTCTTGTCTTGCTTAATAATTCCTTCAATTACTGAGAATATAGAAATATCATTTGCTCTTGTGCATTCAATTAATTGCTCCAATGTCCGTTGTCCAATACCACGACTTGGAATATTGATTATACGTGTTAGGCTTACATCTTCATGTGGATTCATCAATAATCGTAAATACGCGATTATATCCTTAACTTCACGTCTCTGGTAAAATTTGACCCCGCCAATAATCTGGTAAGGAACCCCATATCTAAGACAAGCTTCTTCTAAAGCTCTGGATTGTGCATTTACACGGTACATGATTGCTATTTCGCTTCGTTTATATCCTTCTTGATCAACCAGACGTTCAACTTCTCTTATGACGGATTGGGCTTCCTCCTCTTCATCATGTTCTTCAGTTATTTCTATCAAAGAACCCTTAGTATTAGATGTCCATAGTTCTTTATCAACTCTTTCCTGGTTTTTAGATATAACCGATTGGGCAGCGGATAATATTGTTTCAGTTGATCTATAATTTTTTTCCAGAGTTATTATTTGAGCTTCTGGATAGTCTTTCTTGAAATTGAGGATGTTTCTTATATCTGCATTGCGCCAGGAATAGATAGATTGATCTGGGTCTCCTACTACACATATGTTCTTATATTTATTAGCTAACTGTTGGGCTATTCGATATTGAGGGATGTTAGTGTCCTGAAATTCATCTACTAGTACATGTATGTATCTGGTTTGGTATTTTTTTAACAACTCCTCATTTCTATTAAACAATTGGTAGGTACTTAATAATAGATCATCGAAATCAACAGCTTTATTTTTTCGTATAAGTTCTTGATACCGCTTATAAATTCTACTGACTACTTCCTCTAAATAGCTTTGGGCTCGTATCGCATATCCTTCGGCATCTATTAAAGAGCTTTTGGCAGCTGATATATGAGATTGAATAGCCCTTGGGGCAAACTTTCTAGGGTCAATCCCGTGTTCTTCCATACATCCTTTTATAAGTTTTAGTTGATCATCATCATCGTAAATTAAAAATCCTCTGTCTAATCCAATATGATTACCATCTCGTCTAAGGATGCTTGCACAGACCGAATGGAAGGTGCCAATAGTCAATTTATCTGAGAAAGCACCCATTAATGTCGTAAGTCTTTCCCGCATTTCTCGTGCTGCTTTATTTGTGAAGGTCATAGCGGCTATTCTATGAGGATTAATCCCAAATTGGTTTACTAGGTATGCTATGCGATGAGTTATAACTCGTGTCTTACCAGTGCCAGGCCCTGCGACAATAAGTAGAGGTCCTTCCACGGTTTCAACTGCGTTGAGCTGTTCCTTATTTAGTTCTTCAAGCATACTCATCAATATAAATCGATTATAACACTAGAGTAGTTATGTGTGGCGATTCCTTACAATAGCGTTATTAGTGTGATAGGTTATATCTCTAGATAGTCTCGTTATGCCGATTCTTATAGGTAGGAGATATTTTTGGACTGGGCAGTTTTATCTTTATTTGGTTCTATTACTTTGTCCATAATAATAATACTCGACAAAAGGTTGATTTCTGTGAAAATTCATAGAATCGAGGCATATTATGCATGGCTGGCTTTATCTATGCTTATTATTTCAGGATTTGTCTATATTATTTGGGGATTAGGGGATAATTTAACTTTCACCAAAATATTTACGGCTTATGGGAGTGGCCTTTTCTGGGGAACAGGATTGGTTTTGTTTTTTCTGGGCATCAAATTCGAAGAGGCGTCTAGAGCAGCTGCTATCTTTCAAACTTTCCCACTGTTTGTATTTATTTTTGCTATTGCTTTCTTGGGAGAGGATATACTTTTGATTCAAATGATTGCAATTGTTTCTATAGTGGCTGGAGCGTCAATTATTTCCGTAGGTAAAGTTTCAGTAAGTGGAATTCTTAAGCCAAGTAAAGCTCTTCCTCTACTAGTACTTGCAAGTTTTTGTGTAGGTGTAGGATTTTTTGTAAATAAACTAGCTTTAGAAATGTTACCTGTATCAGCAGTATATGTTTTTCGAGCTATGGGGATGGCTACTATTTTGTTGGGTTTCTTTCGGCCGTCACTTTTCTTTGAGATGTTGAAAAATATCAAAGATACTGAAACTCGAAACTTAATAATTTTTAATCCATTTATTCTAGCCCCATTAGCTGTTGCTTTGATGATTAATGCTACGTCACGTGGTCCAGTATCTTTGGTGTCGGCTATAATAGGAACTTCTCCCATGTTTGTTTTCTTATTCACCATGTTTTTATCAAAAACAAAGCTCTGGATAATAGGTGAACCACTTGTAAAAGATGTATTATTGATAAAAGGTTTTTCGGTGGCGATGATTGTCGGGGGTATTATTATACTCCAACTTACTTAAGCCCTAAATACGATAGTGCTTAAAGGAGGTGACCACTTTGGATTGGACACTTTTTGCGATACTAAGCGCGGTAACATTTGGGATTGTTAGCGTTTTAGACAAATTATTATTGTCGGTAAATATCAGAGTCATTCAAGCATATTATGCATGGCTTGGAATAGCTCTTCTCGCTAATTCAATTGTAGTTTACATAATATTTGGTATGCAGGAGCAGTGGATATTTTCTACTACAATGATAGCCTATGGGGCTGGGCTAAGTTGGGGAATGGCCTTAGTTCTTTCATTTTACGCGATTAAGTACGAAGAGATATCTAGAGCAACAGCTATTTACCAAACATTCCCAATTTTTGTAGCGATATTTGCCGTAATATTCTTGGGAGAGACTATTGGAATTGGTCGTGGGATAGCTATAGGAACAATTGTGGTAGGGGCTTACCTTATTTCAATAAAAGGTATAACTATTGCTCAGGCATTGAGGCCAACAAAATATCTGCCTATCTTAGTATTAGCTAGTTTAATGGTTGGGATAGGACATTTTGGAGGTAAGGTCGCTTTAGAGGACTATTCGGTACCAACAGCATATATTATTAGAAGCCTTGGGATGGCTACTTCTTTGCTTGTCTTCTTCCGTCCCAAGGTTACTAAGGAAATGATACGGAATTTTAAAGATGCCCAGACACGTTATTTGGTTTTTCTCGTCTTTTTCATTTTATCTCCAGCTGCGGTAGCTTTTGCTCTTATCGCTACAAATATAGGCCCAGTATCTCTAGTGTCCTCAGTAGTAGCTACTAGGCCAATGTTTGTGTTCTTGTTTGCCACAATACTTAGTAAAACCCGGTTGCACTTTATGGGAGAACCATTAAAAAGAGATACATTTTTATTAAAAGGGTTTTCTATTACTTTGGTTGTTGGTGGGCTTGTTATATTGCATGTAATGTAGCTGGAATTTACAAAATCATTCCGGACTCTTTGAATACTACTCCTGCTGATCCGATGATTCCGCCATCATCTCCCAAAGTTCCTTGAATTACTGGAACCTCAGGCCGTAAATGTAGTAAACCTGCTATACGTTCTCGTACCGGGTTCAAAATGAATTCACCTGCAAGTGAAACCTGTCCACTAAATATTATTAATTTAGGGTCTAATATTGGTATTAAAGAGGCAAGTACCTGTCCAATATAACTTCCAGTATCTCTTAAAATATCGATAGCTAAAATATCCCCATTCTTAGCAGCTTCAAATATTCTTAATGGGGTTATATTTAATGTGCCTTGATCAATAATCTTCTTAAGTATGCTGGAATGGCCATTTAATATAGCCTCTAAAGTTCTACGAACAATACTTGGTCCTGAAGCATAAGCCTCGAGGCACCCTCGGGCGCCACAAGCACAAATTGGACCTTCTGTATCTAGAATATAATGCCCAACATGACCGGCTGAACCAGTTTCTCCATGATAAATAGATCCATTAACAATAATTCCACCACCTACTCCAGTGCCTAAAGTCAGGAGAAGTAGATCATTAGCCCCACGTCCAGCCCCTATCCAATGTTCTCCGAAAGCCGTCATTTGGCTGTCATTATCGCCAGTGACATCTATCCCACCTTCTTTTTCTAATATTGTTTTTAAGGGGACATTTTGCCACTTTAAATTTGGACTATT
>CAYTFF010000071.1:0-1526 GCA_964437045.1 uncultured Dehalococcoidia bacterium | reverse complement strand
CCTATACCTACGCCTAGCACCTTGTTAGGGGATTTTGCTAGCAATTCTTTAATAATGTTTTTAATATCACGAATA
The DNA here is from genome assembly GCA_964437045.1 of uncultured Dehalococcoidia bacterium. Classification (GTDB taxonomy): domain Bacteria; phylum Chloroflexota; class Dehalococcoidia; order Lucifugimonadales; family CAYTFF01; genus CAYTFF01. The sequence continues at coordinate 1,451 of CAYTFF010000071.1, read as the reverse complement.
ACATAATACTGACCCCTATTTGATTTGGTTGGATGAGATATACGGTACTTTAATTTGCCTTCGGTTGATACTAGAGCTGCACGAAGATTAGTGCCTCCAAGGTCAAATCCAATAGCCCATTTTTTGAATGCTGTTGCCATATAGATACTCCTTATTGTGTCTTGATCCAATAGGCTCTTTCAGGGGTAGGTGAAATAAAAGTTTGAGTTGATTCAATAGAATATAAGGCTTGATCTACAGATGGGTAAATTCGCTAAATATTTACAAATTACTGCTCAAGGAAAATTCTTCATAACTTGTAAATGTTTGGAGGTCGGGACAAAGGGGCAATTACACAGTCAAGTCCTATTGAGTCCTACTGGGTGAATAGGACTTGACTAATATATTATGGCAAAATCTATAAATTATTAATCAGAGATACCGCGGGCCTTAATAAATTCCACTGCAGCCTGTACAGTGGTTATTTTCTCTGCTTCTTCATCAGATATGGTAACCTCGCTATCAGGTTCACTAAATTCTTCTTCCATAGCCATAATTAACTCTACCAGGTCGAGGGAGTCGGCATTTAAATCATCCGTAAAATGGGCTTCTGGTACCACCTTTTCCTCTTCTACTCCCAATCTGTCAACTACAACGCTTGTGATTCTTTCAAGTACTGTTGCCACTCAAGTACCTCCTTTATATTATCGTGTGTATTTTGAATTCTTTTCTAACTCTTGTCCAGTCATATCTCTAAGTACTGATCCTAGTACCCCGTTTACAAATCTAGCAGAACCGTCTGCTCCAAACAACTTGGCTAATTCAACGGCTTCATTAGCAACAATTTTAGGCGGTGGTTCCGGATCAAATTTAAGTTGATAAATCGCCATTCTAAGGATATTTCTATCAACAACGGATAAATCTTCTATTGGCCATGCTGGAGCATGTTTTTCTATGATTTCATCAATTGCAGATACATTGTCTCTTATACCATAAGTTAAATCAATCGCAAATATGCTAGGTATATCAGATAAATTGCTTCTATCAAGTAGTCTTTTAGAAACTACCTCTAAAGGATGATTAGAGGCATCAATTTCAAAAAGGGCTTGAAGAACTATAGCTCTTGCCTTTCGTCGTTCCATTATTGTTCTATTTTTACGCATAAAGATTTCGCTGATTTTAGATTGATAGCACTGTATCACTAAGTAATATTTTTGATCAATTAATTCATTAAATTATTTATTGATGATATATCCCCAATACTAGAAACATTAACTCTTCGATTAATGTTTTTCACTAAGCCACTAAGAACTCTCCCTGGTCCTAGTTCAATGAAATTGGATACTCCAGCATCCAATATGAAATCAACTGATTTTTTCCATTGCACACAACTACTCATTTGAATTATTAATTCCTCTTTTAATGAATCAGATGAGGTTAGTGGGATTCCATTTGCATTTCCAATAATAGGT
>CAYTFF010000070.1:1079-6444 GCA_964437045.1 uncultured Dehalococcoidia bacterium | reverse complement strand
ACTCCAGAGGTTTATCAGAAGGCAAAAAGTATATTCGTAGAATTGTTGGATAACTGAATAAACAATATTTACATGGCACAAAACATAGATGTGCGTAACAAAAATATTATATTGGTTTAAAAACCCCACAGGAATCTTCAAGTTTTTGAAAAATACAACTTAATAATTATCCAACGGGATAGGAACTATGTGTTCGAAAAACAAAAAACTTATTTTGTTCGCCTGCGTGCATAATTCTGGCAGGAGTCAAATGGCTGAAGCTTTTGCTAAAAAATATTGGAAAGATTTATTTAATTTCGAATCAGCTGGGACAAATCCATCTGACACTGTTAATCCGCTTGTCTCAAAGGTTATGGAAGAAAAGGGGATAGATATTTCTAATAAAATACCTAGACTCTTGACACAAGAATTATATAACAAAGCAGACAGAATTATTACCATGGGATGTTCGATTGAGGAAGTTTGCCCTACGGATTGGCATTTAACCGAAGATTGGAAGCTTGATGACCCAAAAGGAAAGAGCCTGGACAAAATACGGGTGATCAGGGATGAAATTGAAAGAAAAATAAAGGGTTTATTTGAAAGGTTGGAAACAAAAAATGGTTAACAGACTTAAAAAAACTTTTAAAGATAATTCTCGTGAAAATTTGGTTAATACATTGACTAATCTAGGCATTAAGGGAGAAATGCTTGAACGGGGCGCAATGGAAGAAAAAATTGGCGATAAATGGTGGACGCGCCGATTGGGGCTTATCAGCATTGAAGATAATCCAATTACTGGGAATTTGATGATTTTATGGAAGCAAAAAGAACTGGGGAATCCCTCGTTAATTCCATAGGTGTAAATTACTTATGGAAGTCAACTAAAGGTAATCCAATTAAATGGATAAACATCTGCAAAAGAGATCGGGGAAAAGATTCTCCTCCCCAATGGAGGTATATTTTTATCATCCCACAGGAAAGATTAGGTTCAGGAAAAGATAAAATCAAAATAAAAACAATTCGGAAAAAGAATTTCCCGATTTTTGGTCAAATAGTAGATGTAATATGGAAAGGAAATGACGGGAAGCTAGCTGAAGCCCTTTCTAATGACCCTGAAATTAAGAAATTAGCACAGAAAATCGGTGACATACACCTAGAGAGTTTGTCTGATCCTATATCTGGATGGATGTTTCGTATAAGTATTACAAGACACTTAGGAGGACAATCCGACTTCCATAAATTAATAACATCTGAAACCTGGGGCCAATTTAGGAAACTATCGGACATATTGGAGACTAATTTATGATTATACCGAGAACCATGAGTACACAACATCCTGACAATGCAAACCCAGCAAATTTCGCAGAAATTGATGGAGTATTGAAAGGAGATGGGGAAATTGAGGAAGCTTATCACGCATTCAATTCACTTAATTGTGATGAACAAATGTGGGATTATGAAGGAAAGGCAGCAGATTCGGATGTTGTACATAAGCTGTTAATTCGATATCCAGATTATTTTAATCAAAAGATCTTAGGACAACAAAAATTCCTAACTCTTAGATTACCAAATCCGAATGCAGAACATGGAATGCGAAAAAAAGTAGAAGAAGCTTTGCAAACTATAGTTACGAGTTATGATATTGCCGCAAGATTCTATAATACGGATACACCCCCAATATTCGAAGTTATCCTTCCTTTCACGACTTCAGCCGAGGAATTAGTTGCAATAGATTCGTATTATCGAGATGTAGTGGTGGGTAAACAGGAACATATTCTTCCTGGAGGATTAACTGTAAAAAATTGGTTGGGGGAATATAAACCTTCCTCTGTTAATGTTATCCCATTGCTGGAAGACGAGGCTAGGATTACAAAGGTGGATAATATAATTGAGACTTATGTAAATCTTCTGGATAGAGATATTCCATATTTAAGGGTATTTTTAGCCAGAAGTGATCCTGCTCTTAATTATGGGCTTATAGGGGCAGTAATAATGTCCAAAATAGGTTTACAAAGATTGGCCAAAGTAGAGAAGAAATTAGGAATTCCAATATATCCAATAATTGGAGTAGGGGGTGCCCCATTTCGGGGTAATTTTAGACCAGAGCGTGTTCAGGCCTTTATGACTGAATATCCTAGTGTACAGACTTGGACAATCCAATCATCATTTAAATATGACAATACAGTGCAACAGGTTAGAGACGCTATAGAGGAAATAAATAGACATAGAAAAGGAATCCCAACTGGTATAGATGAGAAACGTGCTCTAGAATTACTTAAACGAACCAAGCGAAGATATCAAGAGCAAATTAGTAAACTAGCTGATTTAGTCAATATTATTGCTCCCCATGTACCTGTTAGGAGAGATAGACGCCTTCACGTTGGGTTATTTGGATATTCAAGGGAAACTGGAGAAGGGAATAATAAGATAAGTCTTCCTAGAGCTATTACTTTTGCTGCAGCTATGTACTCGCTAGGAATACCCCCAGAAATTTTGGGGATTGATATCCTGACAAAAGAAGATTTTAATTTCATTAAGGAATTCGCACCACATTTAATAGATGATTTAGCAGATGCATGTACATTTGCAAATGAAGAAAATATTGAAAGATTATTAGGTGTCAAAACGGTTTCAAGCATGAATATGTTCAAAAAGGAACTTAATCGAGAACATAAAGCTCTGACTACGTTTCTCTACGATTGGGTGAAAGAACGATTTGATCCATCACATACCCGGGAAATTTTAGAGTGGGCAGCCCAAACCAGAGGATTTTTGGGATAATCCAACTTATTTAAGGTTTTAAAAGAAGGTTAATTACTTTAAATAATCCCGTCTTTTCTTAATTGATCTATTTTTGATTTAGACATACCTAACATTTCAGAAAGAATAGATTCAGTATGCTCTCCTAAATCAGGGGCTACTCCTTGAGCTTTGCCGGGTGTCCGTGACAACTTCAAAGGACTATTGACACCTCTCCAAGTTCCTAGCCGAGGATGCGGGAATTCAACCAACATTTCTCGGTGTTTTATTTGTGGATCATTGACAATTTTATCTATTGTGTTAACTGGTCCGCAAGGTACTCCTACCGCCTGGATATCCTTTAGCCATTCAGATGTTGTACGGGCTTTGAATCTCTTACTTAGAATAGGTTCCAAAACATCATAGTTATCTGATCTGGAGTATGGGGTTGAAAATCTAGGATCAGAAGTTAACTCATCTAAACCCATCACATTACAAAGCAATGCAAAAGGATCGGGAATCGTAGAAATACAAGCTACTACTATATACCCATCTTTGGTCTCAAAAGATTGAAACGGAGTGAATGATGGGTGTCGGGAGCCATACCGTTCTGGTATACGTCCAGTAACTAGATACCTGGTAATAGGATTTTCTAAAACAGCAGCTTGTACGTCCATCATACTGGTATCAATATATTGGCCTTCTCCACTACTCTCCCTTTCGTGTAAGGCAGCAACTATACCAAGTGCCGTGAATACGCCTGCCATTATGTCACCTATTGATGCTCCTACTCTTACAGGTCCGCTATCAGCTTCGCCAGTTACGCTCATAATCCCTCCCATTCCTTGTATTATCACATCCAAGGCCGGCAGATTAGCGTATGGACCAGTTTGGCCAAACCCAGATATTGATGCATAAATTATACGAGGGTTAATCTTTTTCACAGCTTGATAATCTATTCCAAGGCGTTTGACATTGCCAGGTATAAAATTTTCTAACATTACATCAGCCTGTTTAACGAGTCCAAATAAAATACTTCTTCCCTCATCAGTAGATACATCAAGAGTCATACTTTGTTTACCTCGGTTTATACTCATAAAGTAACCACTGTCGGTATCTGTCCATAGGGGAGGAGTTCCTCTAACAAGATCACCTCGGCCAGGTCGTTCTATTTTAATCACTGTAGCGCCAAGGTCCCTCAATAACATAGAACAATAAGGGCCTGATAGAACCCAACCAAAATCTATTACTGTGATATCTTCGAGCGCCCCTTTCAACTCACACCTCCAAAACTGTAAATTGATCCTAAATAAATATAATTAATTTTAACAATTGATTAAGAAATCCTAAAATTCAGTCTCTTAAAACCGTAATAGAATCCATTATTCTGTGTACTAGTTTAGCAGAATGTTATCATTGTGAGAATAATTGGACACGTTGAATATATTATAAAATTGTAGGCCCTTAGTGGGATAAGCTAGAAAAACAGGTACTCAATTTACATTAACATCTTCTTTATTATTTGAAACCACTTTTAATCTTTGAACTTCTGACTCTATACGACCAATTAGCATATTAATTTCCCCATATGCATTGCTAATCATGGTATTGCCTCTAATTAATTTATTTTCCAATTCATCCCGGATATCTAAAGAATGACGCTCAATTCCTTCTAGAGCTGAAACAATCATGGAACTATCTATTTTAGTTGAATATTGTAGGCAAAGTTGATATAGAGATAATAGGTATGGGATAGTCATACTGTATGACAAGATAAGTACACTTCTTCGATATGCTTGGTAGAGTTTCTGGATAGTAAGTAGGCTAAAAGCTGAATCTGGCACAGACATTAAAGCAAAATCCATTGTTTGACTTGGATCTATATATTTTCTAACTGTCTCTACTTGGGCCATGACCTTTCGCTCCATTTCTCGCTTTAACAGACTAGGATCTTGGCCATTACTATTTAAAGCGAGTGATTGAAGAATATCTGAAGCTGGGAATTTGCAATCTAAAGCTAACTTTTTACCATTGGGAAGAACTATGGCATATTCTACCGGTTTTCCAGAAATACTTAGGTTACATTCAACAATTGAAGTAGGGAGTTGCCGTAACATGTCTCCAAGAATATTTTCTCCTGCTCCTCCTTTTTTGGTTCCAGTTAAAACTCCTTCAATTCGACCAGCACTTTCCTTAAGGGAAGAATAAGCCTCACGCTGTTCTTCTAAACGGGCAGAAAGATTAGAAACTTCCTTTTCTAAGCTTTTGATGTCTTCAAGGAATCTTTCTCTTACCCCAGCGGCTCCCTCAGCAATTTTGGTTTCCAAATTATGATTTTACCATTAATATTATTTTCAACCACCTTACAATATATTCAAATCAAGTTAACTTCTAAACCTAAAACACTATTAATAACTGCATTTTATACGTATTTTGTTTTTCTTTCTGGACAATTTGCTTTAACTGGAATATTTGTAGTTGCTCATTTATATTTGTTTATATTTCTTATTATTGCAATAGTATTTACTGATGGAAATAATATTCTTAAATCTACATTAAAAATATGAAAAATAATGTAGTTCATGTGGTCCTTAATGAATTTACTAATGATTCTAGAGTAATGCGTGAATGCAAATCCCTTGCT
>CAYTFF010000070.1:467-1069 GCA_964437045.1 uncultured Dehalococcoidia bacterium | reverse complement strand
CCTTGAATACCAGATAAATCGAGATTTTGACTTGACCGTTTTGATATTGAATATATAAGTAATAATAGAAGTAATATGACTGTTGTGGATAGTGCAATTATTATTGGGTCCATAAACTACCTCTACTTTAATCAAGTTTGCTTAAATATAAATCCCCTAATATATTATACCTACAAGATTTCATTATTTGGATTCTGAAGTCAATGGGTTTTAGGTATGTAGCACAACCAGAAAATGTTTGTAGAAAACCTACATGTCAAGAAATAACACAACAAAATTGGATTATTTATATCGAATTTTATTAATAAAAGGATCTTGAGATATATTTCCTTGAGGTGACAAGGTAAACACTGATTCAAAAAATAGGATCAGTTAATTAGCTCTTTAATCCAAATCCAGAGTCGTTGAAAAATATTACTTCGTTGTCTAACCAGTCGTTTTTCAACGCAAATCACACACGTGCAATACGCAGGATGTGGGTTTCTTTTGGCGTCTTTTTCAGTCATTTAAATACAATTGATATATATGATATCGTCTAATTGTACCATTTCAAGCGATAATTTGGGGGTTTTAGAAAAAATGCAACTCAACCATATTTAATT
>CAYTFF010000070.1:0-457 GCA_964437045.1 uncultured Dehalococcoidia bacterium | reverse complement strand
CAAAATAAAGATTCAATTGCAGTTTTAATAGGGAAAATATTTAGAGCAATGTTTTCATAATCCTTTTGTTGCGCAAAACTAAGCGGGGAATAGGTGGACGCTAATTTGACATTTTCTTCTATTCTAGAAGGATAACTACAACCAGGTATAACAACGGATATATTGGGGTTGGATAAAACGTATTGTAATAACATACTAGGATTTATTTCAGATGGACAGGTTAGATTTTTCATCTTATTTCTAAGACTGCTCATTCTTCCTGATCCACCAAGAGGTCTCATAACAATTACTCCAATATCTTTCAAATATGCCTTGTTTATAAGATGGTAAGTTTTATTGTAAAATGCTGAGTATTCTAACATCACCGTTTCAAAATATCCTGTTTGGATAGCTTTATCTAAAATCGATAAATTGTGCGAGGAAATCCCAATGTGATCAATTAAACCTCTAGCTTGGG
>CAYTFF010000069.1:0-6466 GCA_964437045.1 uncultured Dehalococcoidia bacterium | reverse complement strand
AATAATATTAATTCTTCTAACAGGTATAATAGTTGCAATTCCAAGCGCCTTAATTTGGGGTCGAATTGTTGACATCATTGGTCCAAGATGGTCACTACAAATTGTATTAACTGGATGGGTATTCATACTATTAATAGGCTCTTTAATTCCCTTGCTTAACCTCCCACAAGAATTGTGGTGGGCATTTGGAATATTTGTAGGTCTTTTTACTGCAGGTCTATGGGCCGCTGATAGACCATATATGATAATTTTGACACCAAGAGAAAGTCTAGGAGAATTTTTTGGGTTACATAGTATGGTTGGTAAACTGTCCGCTATTGTAGGCCCATTTTCTTGGGGTTTCATCAGCGAAACATTAGGCTTCGGTCAACCAATAGCTGTTTTAAGTCTAATGGTATGTGTTGGTATAGCATATTGCATAATGATTCTAGCTTTTGGTATGTACAAACAGCACAAATAAATATTTAACAAATCACAAGTTTTTTATTGTTGTTCAAAACCTATATAGATCCATATATATAACTAGTAACCTAAATCTATTAAATAGATTTCCTTATTTTATCCACATTTTCTGAAACACTTCCATATTGGTTAAAAACAGAACTGCCAGCTACTAAAATATTAGCACCTGCCTTTACAGCAAGGGACGCTGTGTCCATATTAATACCACCATCTACTTCCAAATCACTATTTATATGTTCACGTTTTTCCATTATCCCAAAAACTCTGGCTATCTTTTTTTCAATACCTGGTATGAATTGTTGCCCTGGTAGTCCAGGATTAACAGTCATCACTAATACTTGATCAAGCCAATGTAAAACGCCTTCAATCTCTAATATTGAAGTACCAGGGTTAATTGCCACGCCGACTTTGGCACCAAAACTTTTAATCTGATCTATGATCCAATGAAGATGAGTACATGCTTCAACATGTACGGTTATTATATCTGCACCTGCATTAAGGAATTCTTTAATATGTTTTTCAGGTTGATCAATCATTAAATGAACATCTAACGGTAAAGAGGTCCAGGATTTTAGGGCAGCAACAGTTCCAGCACCCCACGTAATCATTGGAACAAAGTGCCCATCCATAATATCAACATGAATCATATCCACTCCTGCTGATGTAGCCTCTGCCACAGCAGTTCCTAATTGTGCATGATCTGATGAAAGGATAGATGGAGCAAATTTAATAACTCCGTTTGTATCAACACCCATTGCCGGCCTCCAAAATGCTTTTTGCATTCTTTAAGGCTTCTGACACTCGTTTAGGTGCCGTACCGCCAATCACATCTCTGGCTGCAACGGAAGATTGGACGGTAATTAGGTAAACATCTTTTTCAAACTTAGCAGAGAATTTACGATATTCTTTCAACATTAGTTTATCAAATGTTTTTCCGGCACCATAAGCATATTCAGAAAGTTTTCTGGAAATGCCATGCGCTTCTCTAAATGGTACCCCTTTAGATACTAAATAATCAGCTATATCAGTAGCTAATAGATAGCCTCCCTCAACAGTATATGAGCCCATCTGTATTTCATTTACCATCATCCCTGAGACCATTCCAGTAAATACATCTAAAGTTGATAATAGAGTATCTATGGTATCAAAAAATCCTTCTTTGTCATCCTGCATATCTCGATTATATGTCATTGGCAATCCTTTCATTAAAGAAAGTACTCCCATCAGATGCCCATAAATACGCCCCGTCTTACCCCGAGCTAATTCGGCGAAGTCAGGATTCCGTTTCTGCGGCATAATACTACTACCAGTTGTATATTCATCGCTAAGTTGAATGAAATTAAACTCCTGGGAGGACCATAAAATAAGTTCCTCAGCTAAACGAGATAGATGCATAATACAGATAGCTGATGATGAAATAAAATCTAATATATAATCGCGATCAGAGACTACATCCATACTATTTCTGGATATGCTGTTAAAACCCAATTCTTTTGCAACAAACCATCGATCAATCGGATACGGTACACCTGCCAACGCTCCACTTCCTAATGGGAGAATATCTGTACGGGTATATGCTTGCTTGAAACGTTCTTTATCACGTTCTAACATTTCAAAATAAGCTAATAGATGATGTGGTAAAAGAACTGGTTGAGCCCTTTGGAGATGAGTATAGCCTGGAAGCAACGTCGATATATTGTTTTCCCCTTGTACAACAATAGCTCTTTGAAGTTGGGTAATATGTCCTAACACTTCCTTAATAACATCTTTTGTATAAAGACGCATATCTGTTGCAATTTGATCATTACGAGATCGGGCTGTATGAAGTTTACCTGCTGTATCACCAATCTTTTCATACAACCGAGCTTCAATATTCATATGTATATCTTCTAAATTGACTCTCCATTGAAAGGCATCTTGATCGATTTCTAATAATATAGCTTCAAGCCCATTAATTATTAATCCTGACTCCTCCTTAGATATTATTTTCTGCTTACCAAGCATTTTGGCATGTGCGATTGATCCAGCAATATCATATTTGCACAAGCGGAGTTCAAAATGTATAGAAGATGTATAAGGGGGTAATTTATTTGTCATTGATATATCTTTAAGCAAATTTACCTAAATACTACTGCATTACGGTACAATCTCATGAGTAGGTTTGCAAGTAGGATTGGTCAGTAAATTCTTCACTTTTTTATACCAATTCTACAATATGGCACAAATTTTTAAAGCGAAGTCACCTATTCAGGTGACCTACTAAGTCCAAGTTCATTCATTAACTCAATGTAGTCTTTAATTCCAGCTCTAATATCATATATTGGTTTATAATCGAACATTTCAGACGCACGAGTAATATCAAATTGTCCATAATAACGTGTGTTATTGCCATAATAATCTAGACCTGGTCCTATTTCTACAATTGCCCCTTCAATAAACTCTTTTAGGGCTTTAGCCATATCATTTAAAGTACACATTCTCCCTGATCCAATATTATATGACCCACTTTTCACATCACTTTTTGTTACGGCTAAAAAGACCCCTAATCCTACATCGCGGTTATAAACCATATCATCAGGCTGATCAGCTCCTTGAGGATGTTTAATCGGTATCCCACTCATTGCATCCTCTATCAAGCGACTATGCATTCCCACACGTCCATGACGTGCTAATTTCCCTGGTCCATAAGTAGCGGCAAAACGTAAAGCTACGTATGGTAATCCATAATTAGCATGATACTGCTGGGCCATCAATTCACAAACAAGCTTAGTAACACCATAAACGTCAGATGGATTCTTAGGGTAATCCTCAGAAATGGGGACATAATCTGGATGGGAGTATTTCCCTTCTTTATCAGCATATACTGCACTAGAACTTGCAAACACGAGGCGCTCTATACCAAATGTACGAGCTAATTCCAGCATATTGATAGTACCATCTGCATTAACTCTCCAACCTAAAGAAGGATTACTCTGACAAATATCAGGCATAAGAGCAGCCATATGAGCAACTCGCTTAATTTTGTTTTCTTTAACTATCCGAGAAAGGGCCGGGAAGTCCATTATATCCCCTAGAACCAGCTCAAATTGCTCTTTCAAATCACTTACCAGGGAGAAGTCTGGGCGAGAATCAAAAACTATTGGACTATATCCATTCTCAATAAAATGGCGTGTTACAAATGATCCAATTGCACCGAGTCCACCTGTAACCAATATTTTCTCACCAGGCATATAAATTAACTCCCTAAATAATGGCTGTAATTTAACGTATTGATATAGATTTATTAACTATCCCGTTTACCCATATATATCCATGTAGCTGGATCTAGGCCATAATCTTTCTCATAATCTCCTGGCACATTAATTCCAGGAATTTTAGGTGTCCACGCCTCTTTAAGTACCTCATCTGGATTTCCATATTTAGATGCAAGTTTCCTTACATCTGGATCATCTAATGCTGTAAGGCGTCCGTTTTCGATAATGGTAATACTCTCCCCTAATTTAGTTTTAACCTTCATTGTTGGGAAAAAGATATGTACATGGAGATGTCCATGAAGAATACCTTTAGGTCCAGCCCAAAATTCGTCAGTATCACGCCAATCACATCCGATACCAAAGTGCACAACTCCTGCTCGTCCACGTTCTTTTTCAACTCCACCTGACGATATAAAACGGATTCTCTCTGGTGGTTCAGGTACAACCTTAGGATTAGTTCCAATAGCTATTTCATAGAGCCAAAATAATCCTGGACTAGGAAAGCTAGGATACTGAATTGATCGAGTCTCTTCCATCATTGATCGCCAACTATCACCATATTCTCCACCTCCATCTATCTTTACTAGTTTCCCACCTTCATAATATGTTTTGATATTTGGGAAGGGACGTCCAAAGTGATTTATTGTACCTGCTACAACGCCTTCGGCATCTTCCTTTTCAAGAATAGGGGGAGTCGCATGGCATTGAACATGACACCAAATAGGACCTGAAGTATCCCAATACCTATCAGTATCATAATACTCTTCAAAATTTGTCCAACGAACATCCGTTCCTTCTGGATCTGTAATATGAACAGTCCCGCCTCGAGACTTTACAACGGCCGCATCATGAACTTTTTCATTAATTAACATATGAAGGTCTCTAGGAAAAGTAACATATGGTGAACAAAGCTGATTCAGATCGAACCATGGAATTTGTTCATACCTAAGTTTGGGCCGATTACCTGGCTTAACAACCGCTGAAGAGTTTGGAGAAGCAGGATCAAACATAGGAGCTGGCCCACCTCTACCTATAATAAGTAGGTCATAATTTTCCCTAACTGCAAGCTGTTCTACCCAGTTAATTCCTTCATAGCGACGTGGGTATTCAGTCCAAGCACATCGTCGCATCATTGCTTCCACTTCATCAACTTCGTTAAACTCACGGTCTGGCTCTGCTTCAACAACTAATTGATCAACTTTCGCACCTTTTTCCTTAAGGGCATAACTGATCAGATCAGCTACTTGTGGATCATAAAGACTATCAGTACAAATAAATACTTTATCACCCTTTTTGGTATTCCCATATCCCTCTAAACCAATAGCTGCTGAGAACCTAAGCTCAGGCAGTTCTGCCAGAAATCTAGCCACTGAAACGGCATCTGAAAGCTCTACTTTATTAGTTTGTGAGGATTGAATCATTTGTATGGAGTTGCTAACACTATGTCCGCCGTGCCCTCTACACATACTAGCCTCCTTTTCTTATTTTTCTAATTTTAACTTTAACACAAGCATCCAATGCTCCAGAAACCATATCCATACGTTCTAATTGAAATGGGATAAAGCTATTCAAATGAATTCCCTGTGCTATTTCTTTTTTACTATTCTTTGTAAATAAATGAACTACATTCCCCGGTGCCATAATTACTTTAGGATGAACATCACGGGTTATTCTAGCAGTGCTAAGAGTCTTTCGTCCGCTAGCTCCCTCTATTTCAACAATATCACCATTCTCAATGCTAAGCCTATTTGCTATATCAGGATGAATTCCAATTTTGTAGGCCTCTCCAGCAGCAGAGGCAATTTCTTGAAGATGAGGGTTTTTAATAGAACTAGTATTTAATGTAAGAAAACCTAACTTTGTACTAACAAGATACAATGGGAATTCATTCCCTCCCTCATTGGATGCCCAACATTCCTTAAAACTGACCAATGGTGAATAATCACTTAGATCTCCCCATTCCAGTTCCTGATCAGTTACGATTTGTTGGATTTGATTACCTGCATCTATCCAATGTTCAAGATATAATGGAATTCTCCCATCATGAAATATTCTTGGATATCTATCCTTAACGGTTCTCTCTTCACTTGATGGAGCCCATCCATTTTCCTCAAAATAATCTAGTCCGAATTCAGTGCCACACCACGATTTTATCCACGCATCTGAAAATTCCCTAAACGTATACCTCTTACCTCTTTCTAGTTTCAGACCAGGTTTTAACTGTAGACTTATATTTATGACACTATATAAATCCTCCGCTATCCCAGCTCTATGTGCCAAATCCCATAAAACCTCTATCCAATTTCTTGATTCTCCAATTGGTTTTATTACAGGCTGTTGAATCGCAAAATCCCATCGTAAATCATCTGGAGAAGGAGCTCCTATAAAATTAGAATATGGATCCCTAGAAAATGGGATAAGCCGTTCTAGATAGTGCGTATCCGGTAAAATTATATCTGCGAACTGGCTTGTTTCTTCATGATGTTGAACAAAACTCACCTGGAAAGGTATCTTCCGTAAAATGTCAGCTATTTGTTCAGGCTTGCCAGTCCCTTTAATTGGATTACTACGGGAGCAAAATAATATTTCCGGTTTATGGGTCATATTAAATTTTTCTGGAAGACGAACTGTTACACCAACCATACTACTAGTACCAATAGTAGCTGGAAACATTCTTTGAAGAGTGGGGTCGTTTGGATCAAAATTTGCCGGTCTTGGAGGCATAGAAAATCCCATATCTCTATATGGAT
>CAYTFF010000068.1:4477-6716 GCA_964437045.1 uncultured Dehalococcoidia bacterium | reverse complement strand
GTCATAAGAAAGCTCCTTTAACTGGGTCGTTAATTGACGGGAGTATATCAGATTAATTAGGGTGTAAATAGTTTCTCTTATGATACAATCATAGATATGCTTCTAGATGTGTTTTTGTAGAAAATGAAAGTATCAGTAGATATTGGCAATATGGTACTCGGAGACATAGCAGCATCAGCTCAAAGATATGAATGCTTGGGGTATGATATCTTTGATACGATTGAAGCTAGGTATAATCCATATCTCCCCTTAGTATTAGCAGCTGAACATACTAGTAAGATTTCACTTAGGACATCTGTAGCACTAGCCTTCCCGCGAAGCCCAATGATACTAGCAAGCCAGGCATGGGATATTCAGTCATATTCTAATGGCCGACTCCAGCTAGGTCTTGGTAGTCAAGTTAGAGGTCATATTGTTAGGAGATTTAGTGGCACCTGGGTACCACCTGCTCCTCGAATGCGTGAATATGTGCAGTCTATAAGATCAATTTGGGACTGTTGGCAGAATGGGACAGAATTAAATTTCCAGGGAGATTATTATTCCTTCACCTTAATGACACCACACTTCAGTCCAGGACCTATTAACCATCCGAAAATTCCAATTTATATTTCAGCCATGAATCCGAATATGTTAAAGGTAGCTGGAGAAATATGTGATGGAGTTATACTTCACCCTTTGTGCAGTTGGAAATATGTTCATGAAACAATATTACCTAATATAAAGAATGGACTACAAAAAGGTAGGACACTCTTGTCTAAGTTCGATATTGTGGTCCATTGTTTTGTGGTTTTAGGTGAAACAAATGAAGATTTACAAAAGGCTAGGGGATTAGTCCGTAAAAGGTTGTCTTTTTATGCATCCACTAAGAGATATCGCCCAGTTATGGCGGCTCATGGATGGGAGGATACAGCAGATAAATTATATAGCCTATCTCTGTCTGGCCAATGGGTTGCTATGGAAAATGAAATTACAGATCAAATGATTGATACTTTTTCAATAATCGATACACCCGGTAATATAGCAGAGAGAATAGAAGAACGATATGGTGATTATGCTAGTTCGGTAGATATATCTTTACTAGGTTGGGATAAAGGGAAAGACGAAATGATTAAAGATTCAATCAGAAAGGTGCAATTAATTTGATCACACTATATTGGGAAGTGTTGACTAGCATCAGTGGCCATGCTAGCATGCAAATAACTATCGATTGGAGGCTAGTACAGTGACTACTGAAAGTGCAATACTTAGTATAACCCCTTTAGCAGCTGAGAAACTCTCTGAGGTGTTGGCTGAGCAAAATGAACAGAATTCCTTTATTAGAATTATAGGTGTCCCTGGAGGTCATGGGGGAGTACAATATATGCTTTCTCTGGAGAAGGCCGCTAATACTGAAGATACAGTTGTTGATGCCGAGAATTTAAAGTTCTTGGTTGATGCTGATAGTAAAGGTTTGGTAGAAGGGGTTTCTATAGATTACGTAGATGGATTGATGAGATCCGGGTTTACTATCAGTAATCCTAATTTCCAGCCTGAAGGTGGTGGTTGTGGCTGTGGTGGGCACTAACTCTGTCTATTAACTAAAAATTCCTAATAATGAAAAGAGGACGTATTTACTAAGAATACGTCCTCTTTTCATTATTAATTAGTTACTAAGATTAGTCTCCTTTAATGAATCGGTAGGCAGACAAAGCAGCAGTGATCCCGTCCCCTACAGCGGTGCCCAGTTGACGATCTGAATATTGACGAATATCTCCACAGGCAAATACACCTGGAATACTG
Source organism: uncultured Dehalococcoidia bacterium (assembly GCA_964437045.1). Classification (GTDB taxonomy): domain Bacteria; phylum Chloroflexota; class Dehalococcoidia; order Lucifugimonadales; family CAYTFF01; genus CAYTFF01. The sequence continues at coordinate 4,937 of CAYTFF010000068.1, read as the reverse complement.
GTACCCATTCGAATATCAGTTATAACATGCCCTCCACTATCCATATCAATTAACCCATTTAACAGGCTACTATTTGGATAAAATCCTATATAGATAAATACACCATTGGTATCAAACTCGTTAACTTTGTTGTCCTTAACATTCCTAATTAATAATTTTTCGACCCCTCTACCATTCCCTTTAATCTCTTCCACAACATGATTCCATCTAAATTCCATTTTAGGTTCCGCTAACGCTCGATTTTGTAGAATTGGGCTTGCTTTCAATTTGTCTCGCCTATGTATTACTGTAACAGTTTTAGCCATCCCAGTGAGATAAAGGCCTTCATCAATTGCAGCATCTCCACCTCCAACTACTACAACATCTTGGTCTGTGAAAAAATTACCATCGCAAGTGGCACAATAAGATACCCCGCGCCCTGAGAATTCTTCTTCCCCGGGCACTTCGAGTTTTCTATGTT